>QNCE01000051.1 GCA_003644405.1 Candidatus Omnitrophota bacterium
AGATTTGACTGAAGAAGGTAAATGGATTTTAGATTTTAACAAAGCCTATAATCCTTGGTGTGCTTATAGCAAAGATTATGCCTGTCCGCTTACTCCGCCAGAGAATTGGTTAAAAGTTCCAATATATGCAGGAGAAAAAAATTATAAGAAACATTAGAATAGGTGGATTATGAAATTAAAGGGGAAGAGAATAGTTATGTTGGTAGGACCGGGTTATGAAGATTTGGAGTTCTGGGTGGTTTATATGAGAATGTTGGAGGAAGGAGCAGATATTAAAATAGTAGGATTGAAAAAAGATGAAGAGTATATAAGCAAATCTGGAGGGTTAAAAGTAAAAAGTGAATATAGAGCTTCTGAAGTTAATCCCGATGAAGTAGATGCGATTTTGATTCCTGGAGGTTGGGCTCCGGATAAATTAAGGAGAGATAAGGATATTCTTGATTTAATAAAGGAAGTTTATAAAAGTAATAAAATTATAGGAATGATTTGTCACGCAGGTTTAGTAGGGATATCAGCAGGTATTGTTAAAGGGAAAAAAGCAACAGGTTCAAGAGGAATAAAAGACGATTTGGAAAATGCTGGTGCTATTTGGGAAGACAGGGCTGCCTTTCGTGATGGGAATTTAGTATGGGGAAGAGTTGTTAAAGACATTCCTTATTATTGTAGAGAATTGATTAAGGCTCTTAAGGAGAGTCAATGAATATAAGAGATAATTTTTTAAAAGTTAGAGAGGAAATACCTGATTATGTGCAAATAGTTTTAGCAGCTAAGATGAGAACGAAAGAAGAGATAGAAGAAGCAATTTCTGCAGGTGCGGAGATCATTGGAGAAAATTATGTCCAGGAAGCAGAAAAGATGTATCAGGAATTAGGAGAAAAAGCAAGAAAAGTAAAATGGCATTTGATTGGTGCTTTGCAGAAAAATAAAATTAACAAAGCATTAAAGATATTTGATTGTATTCAGACAGTTGATTCTCCTGAACTTGCTGAGGCAATAAATAAAAGAGCAGAAAATTTGAATAAAAAAATATCTGTTTTTATAGAGATAAACATTGGCAGTGAGATAACAAAAACAGGAGTAAAACCAGAGTATAAAATTATAAAAGAGTTAGCAGAGTACATTTCTAAGCTAAATTATTTAAAATTGGAAGGTTTGATGACTATGGGGCCAAGAGTTGGTAATCCTGAGGATGTAAGAGTTCATTTTAGAAAGACAAAGGAATTCTTCAATAGATTAAGGGAAGCCAATGTCCCAAATGTAGAGTTAAAATATCTTTCTATGGGGATGTCTAATTCTTATAAGGTAGCAATTGAAGAGGGAGCTAATATGATAAGGTTGGGAACAGTTATATTTGGTAAAAGACCTTATGATTTAACAAAGGGAGGATAGACTATGAGAATTACAATAATTACCGACAATACAGTTTATGATAAAAAGTTAAGAAGTGAATGGGGATTTTCTGCACTCATTGAAGTAGAGAATACCCCTCGTATTTTATTTGATACCGGTGCCAGTGGAGAAATTTTATTGTATAATATGAGTAAATTAAATATTGATTCTAAAAGAATAGAGTGTGTTTTTATCTCCCATGACCATTGGGACCACACTGGAGGATTAGAGGATTTTTTGAAACTTAATAATAGAGTAAAACTTTATCTACCAGAGCATTTTTCTTCAAAGTTAGATGGGAAAGAATTTATTAAGGTAAAAGAATCTATAAAAATCTATGAGAATGTTTTCTCAACCGGCGAACTTATGAGGATAGAGCAATCTCTAATAGTAAGATTAGATAAAGGTTTGGTAGTAATTGCTGGTTGTTCTCATCCTGGTGTAGGCAATATTTTAAAATCTGCAGCTAAATTCGGTAAAGTGATTGCTTTGATTGGTGGATTGCATGGGTTTAGAGAATTTGATTTGATTAAGAATTTAGAATTAGTTTGTGCTACTCATTGCACGCAATATAAAGAAGAGATAAAAAAGTTATATCCTGATAGATTTGTAGAAGGTGGTTCTGGGAAAATCATTGAGATAGACTGACCATCTCCACCCCAGGGGTGGACATAAGGTAGAAAAAGGTGAGCAATGCAAAGAGAGGAAGCTTTAGATTTGGTAAGAAAAAAACTTAAAAATAAAAATTTAATCAAACATTGTCTGGCTGTTGAGGCGTGTATGAGAAAATTGGCACAGGAATTTGGAGAAAATCAGGATTTATGGGGATTAGCAGGTCTTCTTCATGATTTAGATTACGAGGAGACAAAAGATGATTTTTCTCAACATGGGTTTGTTACCGCTGAAATTTTAAAAGAGCGAGGTATTAATGAAGAGGTGATTGAGGCAATAAAATCTCATCCCGGGCATATTGAAAGGAAAACGAAGATGGCTAAAGCATTATATGCTGTTGACCCTTTAACAGGATTGATTGTAGCTTCTGCTTTAATGCATCCAGAAAAGTCTCTTAGAGCTTTAGATGTTAAATTTGTTCTTAATAGGTTTAAAGAGAAGAGTTTTGCCCGAGGGGCAAACAGAGAACAGATAAGGAGTTCTCAAGAATTGGGAATTACCCTTAGTGAATTTATCAGCATTTGTTTAGAAGCAATGAAAGGTATTAGTGAAGAATTAGGCTTATAAAATGAAAGGTGTTCTTAAAAAGATAGAGGAAGAAATTTTATATTGCAGAAAATGTAATTTGTGGAGAGAAAGGAAAAACCCTGTAGTAGGAGAAGGTTCCTGGGAAGCTAAAATAATGTTTGTAGGAGAAGCTCCTGGAGCAAATGAAGATGAGAAAGGGACCCCTTTCTGTGGAGCAGCAGGAAAGATTTTAGATGAGCTTCTAAATACTATAGGGATCAAGAGAGAAGAGATATATATAACTAATATTCTGAAATGTCGACCTCCCCAGAATCGTAATCCTAAGGAAGAGGAGATAATAGCTTGTAGTCCTTATCTTGATAGACAGATTGAAATAATTAAACCTGAAATAATTTGCTGTTTAGGTAATTTTTCCACCTTTTATATAATGAAAAAATTTGGATTGAAAGGTAAAATTCAGGGGATAAGCAGGATACATGGTAAGATTTTTGAGGAAAGTTTTCTTTTTGGTTCTATAAAGATTGTTCCTTTATATCATCCTGCTGTCGCTACTTATAATGTTAATATGAAGCCTCTTTTGAAGAAAGATTTTGAGGTACTAAAGAGTATTTTAGAGTAAGAGTTTATTATTTAAAAAGATATGGAAGAGTTAATTAGGGATTTCTTAAGACAGAAAAGTTTTGCTGTAGTAGGCTCATTCAGAAATGAGACAAAATACGCTTATCAGATTTTAAAGACTTTAAAAAATAAAGGATACGAGGCTTATCCGGTTAATCCTCGTCTTAAAGAAGTGGAAGGCTTACCTTGCTATCCTACTATTAAGGATATTCCTGTAGTTTGTGATGTGGTTAATATAGTAACTCCGCCTCGAATAACCGAGAGAATTGTTAGAGAATGTAAAGAGAAAGGTGTTAAAAGAGTATGGCTTCAACCCGGGGCTGAGAGCCAGGAGGCTATAAAGTTCTGTGAGGATAACGGCATTAAAGTTATCCACAGTATTTGTGTTATGATGGAGGGAGTAAAGAAACAAAAAGAGGAGGAAGGAGGCCGGAGATGAGCGGGATTTATGATGTCATAATTGTGGGAGGAGGACCAGCGGGGTTAACGGCAGCAGTGTATACTTCAAGAGAAATGCTCAATACTCTTTTACTGGAGAAGGATATATGCGGCGGACTTCCAGCCAGTACCGATTTAATAGAAAACTATCCGGGTTTTTCTGAAGGGACGAACGGAAAAGAACTGGTTGATAGATTTAAGAAGCAGGCTGAACGCTTCGGGACAAAGATATCTGAATTTAGCGAGGTTAAGAAAGTAGAAGTATCCAAAGAGAAAATAAAAGTTCAGACAGAAAAAGAAGTTTATTTTGGCTATTCTCTTATAGTAGCTTCGGGGAGTATCCCTAAAAAGGTAGGCGTTCCGGGAGAAGAAGAGTTTAAAGGGAGAGGGGTTTCTTACTGTGCAACCTGTGACGGGCCTCTCTACAGGGGCAAGGATGTTGCTGTTATCGGCTGCGGGAACTCCGGTTTGCAGGAAGGGGAGGCCCTTCTTAAATATGTAAAGAGCATAACTTTTGTGGAGTTTCTCCCTTTTATGAACGCCGAAAAGATACTACAGGAGAGGCTTAAGAAGAGTGAAAAAACAAATTTTCTTCTCAATCATAAGCTACTTTCAATAAACGGAGAAGGGACCGTCAGTTCTATTACTGTGGAAGACCGCACTAGCGGAGAAAGTAAAGAGATAAAAGTTTCCGGAGTCTTTGTCTATGTAGGTTTTCTGCCTAATTCTAAGTTTTTAGAGGGACTTGTTGATACAGACAAATCCGGCTATATCAAGACAGACGACGATATGAAGACAAAGACTGACGGTATCTATGCAGTCGGAGATGTCCGCTCAAAGAAAGTCCGCCAAATTACAGTTGCCTGCGGAGAGGCAACTGTTGCGGCTATTTCGGTAAGGGAATATCTCAATAAGATCAAGAGGTGATGGTTATGCTGGAGCAGTTACAGGATAAGGCTCATCTTGATAGAATAATAAAGGATAAGAGATTTTTTATTTTGGCTTTTTATACTGATATTTCCCAGAGGAGCAAGGACGCTTTGGAAGTTTTAAGGAAGCTTAAGGAAGAAAACCCTCAGATACCGATGTATGCTGTTAATGCTTCAAGAGTAAAAGATATCCACCCTTTATACGGAATAGACACAGTTCCGGCAGTTTTAGCCATCAGAGAAGGCAGGGTTTCTAAAATTGTCTACGGCTCTCAAAACAAAGAGTATTACCAGATGCTCTTATATGAGGAACCTTTGGGGCTGGGGAAGAGAGAAGGTAGAGAAAAAGAAGGAAGGAAGTTCAGGAGGGTTATAGTTTATACTTCTTCAGCCTGTCCCTGGTGCAGCAAGGTTAAGTCCTACTTAAGGAAAAACAGGGTCCCTTTCAGGGAAGTAGATGTTTCCCGGGATGAAAGAGCGGCTCAGGAATTAGTCCGAAGAAGCGGCCAGATGGGTGTTCCCCAGACGGATATAGACGGAAGGATTGTGGTGGGGTTTGATAAGGCAAGGTTAGATGAACTTTTAGGGATAGAAGGCGAAGGATAATCTTGTTATTTGACAATAAAACTTTTTTTGAGGAACTTCCGTGAGGACTATAGCGCAAAGGAGGTGATTTAGGATGAGGAAGATTCAGCCGATAAACAATTATGTGGTGATAAAGCTGCCTGAGGCGGCTGAGGAAAAGACGCCGGCGGGAATAGTTATCCCTGAGACAGCTAGAGAGAAGCCTAAGGAAGGGGAAGTCGTCGGTGTATCTGCCGGCGCTACTGAACAACTATCTATAGGCGATAAGGTTATTTATAAGGATTTTTCAGGCACTCAGGTAACTTTTGAGGGAGAGAAATATTTAATAATTCCGGTAGACGATATCTTGGCTAAGATAGTTGAGGTTGACTCTATTTAGCTGCAGTTGCAAAATTCTAAAGGAAAAATAGTGTCTAAAGCGGTCCTTTTTTATAGTGAAGATTTTAAGAAGTTGGATTTCGGCATCGGTCACCCGATGAGGGGAGACAGATACGAGAAAGCCTTGTTGGAGTTTAAAAAAGAGGGTCTGCTTAAACAGCTGGAGCTTAAAGAGCCCAGGCTTGTTTCAAAGGATATTCTGGAGTTCTTTCATACAAGGGAGTATATAAAAAGGGTTGAAGCTGCTAATGAAGGCATCCTGGGCTATGTGGGGGAAGAAGCCCCAGCTTTCAGAGGAATATTTGATGTAGGTCTTTTAAGTGTGAGTGCAGGGCTGAATTGCGCAGATGAACTCCTTAAGGGCAGCTTTGAGCTAGGGATAAACTTCTGCGGGGGCTGGCACCATGCTTTTGAGGATAGAGGAAGGGGTTTCTGCATATTCAATGATATAGCAGTAATAGCCAATTATCTATTAGATAAAGGGATAGGGAAGGTTATGATTGTTGATTATGATGCCCATCATGGAGACGGAACGCAGAAAGCATTTTATAATAGTAGAGATGTCTATACTGTCTCTCTTCATCAGGACCCTAAGACCTTATATCCTTTTCTTACGGGCTTTGAGGATGAATTAGGGGAAGGCCGAGGCTTAGGCTTTAATAGAAATTTTCCCTTATCTACTTATTGCCAAGACAAAGAATTTATTTCTAAATTCAGCCTGGCTGCAGAAATCATTGTAGGGTTTCGGCCGGAATTTGTAATTGTTCAGATGGGCGTAGATGGTTCAGGAGAATGTTTTATTTCCAATATGCAGTTAAGCAGAAAGTCTTATGATTATGCTTCAAAGGTTATTGCCGGCTTGCAGAAAGAGATTGGGTTTAGACTAATTGTTTTGGGTGGGGGAGGATTTAGACATCCTATGCTAGGCAAAAACTGGGGTATCCAAATTAAGAATTTTATAGGAGGTTGAGTATGGAGTTTATTTTTGCTTTTGCTACCGATGATGGTAAAACTTTGAGGGGTGAGGGACATTTTGGGAATGCCAGCAGTTACTCTATTTATAAAATATCTTCTGACGGCTATGAATTTATAGAAAAGAGAGACAACTTTGAAGTGGAAGAAGATGAAGATGATAAACACGGTGACCCGAACAAAGCAAAGGCTGTTTCTTCCCTGTTGAAAGGAGTAGATGTGTTCGTGGGAAAAAGGTTCGGCCCCAATATAAAAAGGATGATAAAGAAATTTGTCTGTATTGTAATCAGGGAGAAATCTGTAAGAATAGAAGAGGCAGTTAAGCTTATAAAAGATAATATGGACAGGGTAGAGGAAGAATATAAGAAGGGTGAGGTCAGAAAACCTCTGGTTTTTAGCTCTTAGGTTAGCAAGCTTTATGAAGTTTGAGTTTAAGAAAAGAAGAAAAGAAAGATGGCAATTATCTCTCCTTGGGATAAGGGCAAAAAAATAAGTCTATTTGCCGGTAGGTCTTCTTTAAGACTAAACCCTATAGGCTTAGAGCTGAGTTCAAAAGGCAGCTTAATAATGTTAAGAGAAACTTTAGTAAGGTTGTAGTAGTTTATGGAAGCAACTGCTATATAGATACAAAAGACCTTAGAGTTAAAAAGCCATTATTAGATATAATTGCTTCGATAGAAGAAAGGGGGTAGAGATGGCGGTTGAGTTAACTGAGGCAAATTTTCAGAAAGAGGTGCTGGAGACGGATATGCCCGTATTGGTGGATTTTTGGGCTCCCTGGTGTATGCCCTGTTTGATAACAGCACCAGTTATTGAGAAGATAGCTGAAGAATATAAGGGAAGAATCAAGGTTTGTAAGTTGAATGTGGAGGAGGCTAGTTCAGTTGCTTCTAATTATGGTGTAATGAGTATTCCAACAATAATGGTTTTTAAAAATGGTGAAATCGTTAATAAGACGGTAGGGGCTTTATCGAAAGAGGACCTTGAGGAATTTATAAAGCCTTATATTTAGAATACTTAGGGAGGTGAGATTATGCCTATTTATACTTATATTTGCCAGAAGTGTGCTCATAAATTTGAACTGCTTTTAGGTATGACCTCCCAGAAGCCAGAGGTTAGATGTAGCAAGTGTGGGAGTAAGGATGTAAAAAAAGTATTTAGTTCCTTTAGCGTAGGAAATCCGAATAATAAATCTTCTGGGTCTTCTGGCTCGAGTTGTCCTACCGGGACTTGTCCTTTAGGATAAAGAGGAAGATGTATGAAGTTTAAATTTGAGGAGCTTGACAGAGCAAGAAAGATTTTAGGATTGGATGAAGAGGCAACTTTATATGAAGTTAGAAATAATTATTATGAATTATCAAAGAAGTTTCATCCTGATAGATGTAAGGGGAATAAAAAGGAATGTGAAGAAAAATTTAAAGAGATAACCCAGGCCTATAATCTTATTATGGAGTATATAGCCTGCTTTAGAATTTCTTTTAAAGAGAAGGATGTAGAAAGGATGAGTATAGACAAGGTTACTTATAAGCATTTAAAACAGTTTTATGACGGCTGGTGGGAAAATTTAGACTACTAACTTTAAGAGATATGCAGAATCCCTTTGATAAGGAGAGAGTGGCTAAAAATTATAATAACTGGTATATAGAAAATACTAAAATTGATGAGTTGGAGAAAAGGCTTATTCTAAAACTGATAAAGCCTAACTTTGGAGAAACTCTTTTAGATATAGGTTGTGGAGCAGGCTGGCATCTTCATTGGTTTAAAAATCTGGGATTAGAAGTCAAAGGTATAGATATTTCTCCTTATATGGTGAAAGAGGCAAGAGAGTTTTTAGGGGATAAGGTAGATATTCAAGTGATGCCTGCCGAAAACTTAGAATTTGCTGATAATTCTTTTGATATTGTTACTTTAATTACTGTTTTAGAATTTGTTGAGGACCCCCTAAAGGTTCTTAAAGAGGCTTTAAGAGTATCAAAAAATAGAGTATTTTTAGGAGTTTTAAATAAATATTCTTGGTTAAATCTGAGGAGAAAATACCTTTCCTTATTTAAGGAGAGCGTATACAAAAAAGCTAAGTTTTATACTGTAAGGGAGTTAGTAAACTTGGTAAAGTCTATTCATAAGGATTTAAATATACACTGGCAAACAGCTATTTCTCATCAGCCTTCTAAGAATTATTGGGGAGCCTTTATTGGAGTATTGATAACTTGACAAAATGTTTTGAAAATAATGTGTCAAGTTAAGAATGAAGCCAGAATTTATAGAAGCTATATTCTTGAGATTAAACTGAGAGAAGATGTTAAACTCTTGATTGGTAAGCTGGGCTTGCTGGGATTTAAGA
>QNCE01000052.1 GCA_003644405.1 Candidatus Omnitrophota bacterium
CTGCTTTTCTTTAAAATTATATTCAATCTTTTTTCTACATATTTTTTAATATTGGGGTTAGGAATTCTTTTAATCCATTCTTTTGCCCTTCTGAAACTAAATCCCTTGGGAAAGTAATTATTACTGATGCTTGTTTATCCTTCATCGGTTTGGGTTTCAGCCAGGTTTGGGTTTCGTTTCTGGGTTTCGCTCATCGTAACTTGACACTTTATTTTGAAAAGATTTTGTCAAGTTACGTAACCGTAAACGAAACCGTTTTACGAAACCAGTGGCAGCCGATAATATTCTCTTTTTAGTAAAGAAAACCAAAAAGCCATAAGGAATAATATATACCTACACGAGGCAAGTAATTCTTCAATCTTCCATTCCCTGCCTTCTCGTCATACCCCTTTCTCAAGTATCCTTTCCATAAGGTGGTAAATTTATTTTTCTATTTAAATTTCTCTCACTATCTATTTCCACCCCTGGGGTGGAAAATGGTCCTGGGTGATTTTCTGCCTTTGTATACCTGCCTTTTATAATTTTAAGATAGCCTCTAAAGAAAAAATCCAATAAGAGGGTAAAAATATTAAGCCTTCCTTCTTCATATTTTGCAAATAATTCCTGGTAAAAATAATAATTTTTTCAGGCTTATAATCTTTAACAAAATGTCTCATTGAGCGTGAAAAGGAAGGTCTTGCAGGCGAACTGAATTTTGATTCAAAACCAATTATCTTTTTACCCGATTCTGCAACAAAATCTACTTCTCCCCCGGTTTTAGTGCGCCAAAAACGAACATCTTTTAAGAATTTGTTTACCTTAAGTTGGGTATAAATAAAATTCTCTAAAAGCTCGCCCCTGTCAGGCCTGATATTGACTTCTCCGAAACTATCAATAATTGAGTTTCTTAACCCTGTATCATTAAAATAAACCTTGGGCATCTTACTGATTTCTGAACGGATATTTTTATAAAAAGGTGAAACAAAGGAAATAATAAAAGTTGCCCTTAAAGTAGAAATATACTTTTCTACTGTTAAACGATTCAATCCCAAGGTATTGGTAAGTTCATGAATATTCACTAAGTTTCCAATTTGAGAGGACAAAACTTTAACCAGATTATTATATTTATCAGGAAGCTCTATCTTCAGGAAATTTACCACATCCTTCTCCATATAACTGGAGTAAATCTCCCAGAGAAGTTCTTTCTTCTTCACTATATCTTTTTCTAAAACTACTCGGGGATAGCCACCGTAAGTTAGATATTCTTCTAAGCACTTATTTAGAAACGACGAATATACTTTATCCTGTAAAATTAAATCATTCCAGCTGCCAATTTCTTTAAATTCAAAAGAAGGTTTAGTCTTTAAAAATTCCCTGAAACTGAAAGGGAAAAGATGAAAAACAATCTTACGTCCAGTTAAACTTTCAAAAATTTTGCTCTTCAACTCCAATGATGAGGAGCCACTGATAACTAATTTAAAATTTAACCCCAAATCATAAATACACTTCAAAAACAAACCAGGATTCTCCAGACGTTGAGCTTCATCAATAAAAATATATGCCTGACCAGAAGAAAAACTCTGGATAAAATTAACAAAATCCTCCGGAGTAGACAAAAACTTAATAATTCGGGTATCATCAAGGTTAAAATAAAATATATCTTTCCCTTTTACCTTCCTTTTCTCTAAGAGGAACTTTATCAGAGCCTTAAGCAGAGTTGACTTTCCTGCCTGTCTAGGTCCTGCGATAACAAGCGCCTCTTTCTCCTCCAGCCACCTTATTAAATCAGACATAATATCTCTCTGGATATAGACAAACTCGAAAGTTTCTCCTCTCTGCCAGGGATTTTGAAGATAAAAGAGTTCAATATTAATCATATTCTTATTATTTTAACAAGGTTATTTTAATATAAACATATAAGATTTGTCAAGTTATTTTTAGACATATAGTTACAATAACAAAATGTTACTAATTATTTTAAAAAACCGTCGTTTCCACCCCTGGAAACCGCCGTTTCCACCCCTGGGGTGGAAATAGGTTTTTTAGAATTTCTGGGAACCGTCGTTTCCACCCCTGGGGTGGAAATAGGTTGGGTTGTGAAGCTTCTGCGCTATATCCTTCATTTTCCGCATTATCATTTTTCACTTTTGCGAAAAAGTGAAATTTTGTGATACATCAGATATTTAAAGAATATGAAACCTTAAAGATTTCTTTACCCAATCTATTAATCTTTCTATGCCTTCCTCAAAGGATACTGTTGGTTCCCAATTAAGTTCTCTTTAACCTTGGAGATATCGGAAATATAAACTCTTTGGTCAAAAGGACACCATTTAGAATATTTTATCTCTGGTCTTTCATTTAACTTCTCATTCAAAAAATTAAGAAGCTCTAATAAAGATAAAACGTTTTGGCCCTCTACCAATATTATAGATGCTATATCTTATTTTACTTCTCACAAATAAATCAAAAGCCTTAACTAAATCTTTCACATAAAGGACATCTCTTACCTGCTTACCGTTGCCATAAATAGTTATAGATTTCTCTTTTAAGACGGCAATAGCGAAATGAGTAATCCAATCTTGATTTTTAAAACTAAACTGACACTCCTATAAAACCCGCTCCTATTGTAACTAGAATTCTTCATCTTCTAAAAAATTTTCTTATAAGAGAAATTATGTAATCTATCTCTTCCTCTTTTAAGAAAGGATGAATAGGGAGACTGAGCATCTGTTTAGATAGAATTGTAGCATTTTCTAACCTCTTTTTTACTACACAGCTTCTGAAAGCTTCCATCTTATTTATAAGAACAGGATAATAAATACGAGCATCTACTCCTTTTGAGTTTAAAAATTGTAAAAGTTGATTTCTTTTAGATAAAACCTTTAGAGTATAGAGATGGTAAGTATGGATACTATCTTTAGGTTCTAAAGGAATTTTTATTTCTTTAAGACCTTCTAAGCCCTGATGATATTTTTGAGCTATCTCTCTTCTTTTTTTATTAAACTTATCAATGTAGTTTAGTTTTGCTAAAAGTACACTCGCTTGAATTGAATCTAGACGGGAGTTATATCCTATATACTTAGCATGATAACGCTTCTGTTGACCGTGATTTCTTAAAACTCTTACTAACTCTGCTAATTTTCTATCATTAGTTACAATTAATCCTCCATCGCCGTAACAACCTAAATTTTTTGAAGGAAAAAAGCTGTATGCTCCTAAATTAGCTAAGGTTCCAAGTTTCTTTCCTTTATATACTCCCCCAAAGGCTTGAGCTGTATCTTCTAAAACAAAAAGATTATTCTCTCCAGCAACTTTTAAAATCTCACTCATCTGACAACCTAAACCGTAAAGATGAACACATACTATACCTACTGTATTTTTTGTGATTGCTTCCTTTATCTTAAAAGGGGAGATATTGAAAGTATCGTAATCGACATCTACTAAAACAGGTGTTGCTCCACTTCTTAAGATTGCCTCTACAGTAGCAATAAAGGTAAGAGGAGTAGTAATAATTTCGTCTTTTTTATCAAAAAATTCCCTTCTTTTTAGTTTAAGAGCTAATGCCTTCAGAGATAAAACCAAAGCATCGGTTCCCGATGCTACCCCTATAGCGTAATTAGTTCTTAAATATTTTGCTACGTGTTTTTCAAATATAGTAACCTTTGAACCTAAAACCCAATCGTGAGTCTTGAAACAATCTCTAAATTCTTTTTGAATCTCCCTCTTCAAAAAGTTATACTCACGTATAAGATCCGCAATAGGAATCTTAAACTTCCTCATTTTCCCTTCCACTCTCCTAGTTCATTTACCAAGGAGTTAAAACCGAAACCAAAAGCAAAAGATACGCAGAATAATTTAAAAGTGGCAAGCCAATCTACATTTTCTTCAATTTTTAGACGATACTGGGGAAAGATAAGGAGGGAAAAAACTATGGAAATTAAAAAAGCACCTAAGGCTTGAAAAAGGTATTTCTTTTTAAAAGAAGTTATCTTTCCTTGATATAATTTCCTAAAGAAGGGAAGTAACGTGCGTATGAGCACCCCTGAAAAAATCCCTAAAAGTTGAACAATTATACCCACTTAATGCCCTTTCTAAATTTCTCCTGTAATCTGATTATTTCCTCTGGATAATTACTTCTTAAAATGTTTCCATAATATAACCACTGGAGTTTTTGTCTTGGTGGCTTCTTACGATACTCTCTTATTTTTTTTAAAGTTAGATGGTAATTAAATCCCTCTACTTTCTTTCTCATCTCTCATAATTTTTTTTAAATAAAAACAATCAGTTTTGTCTTGTTTTCTCTTAGAGGATTCTTTCATTTTTATCAAATTTCTTATAGAAATCAATGGAATCCTGATATTTTTTATTTTTATATATTTTATATCATTTTTTGCTTTTTTATAGTCAACAGGAGTGTTTATAAGAATATCGATCTCAGAAAGAGGCCAAGAGGGATTAAACAGATTGAATGCCTTCATATTTTTTTTCTTTACCCACATTCTTCTTTTCTCCTCCTTAGTAAAGTCCATAATGTCCACCGCTATCTTTGGCTTAAATCCCCATCTCTTAAGAAGAAGGAGAAATTTTTTTAAATTTTTTTCTTCCATATCCAGAAGTAAATCTATATCATAGGTCATACGAGGTATGCCATACAGATTAACAGCCAATCCTCCTACAACTATATATTTAATTCTCCTTCTATTAAATTCACTAAAGATTTTAATATAATCAAACACCTTTCAATTTTTCTTTAAAGTACCCAATAGTCTTCTTTAATCCTTCCTCTAAACTAATCTTTGGTTGCCAATTTAAGATTTTTTTTGCTTTACTTATATCCGGACACCTTCTTTTGGGGTCATCTTCGGGAAGGTCCAAAAATTTTATCTTTGACTTAGAATTGGTTAACTTTAAAACAAGCTTTGCTAAATCAATTATCTTCAACTCCTCAGGATTACCTAAATTTAAGGGCCACTTATAATCAACTTCCATTGTAGCTAATATACCTCCCACTAAATCATCAATGTAACAAAAAGAGCGAGTTTGCTCTCCCTTTCCGTAAACAGTTAAATCTTCTCCTTTTAATGCTTGAACAATAAAATTAGACACAACTCTTCCATCATCAGGGTTCATATTGGATCCATAACTGTTAAAAATCCTTACAACCCTTACATCTAAATTATGCTGGCGCATATAGGCATAGGTTAAACTTTCAGCAGCACGCTTAGATTCATCATAACAGGAACGAAGCCCTACAATACTTACATTTCCTGTATACTCTTCTGGCTGAGGAGAAATGAGAGGGTCACCATATACTTCGCTGGTAGAGGCTAAGAAAAATTTTGCCTTTTTTGCTTTAGCAATACCCAAACAATTATAGGTTCCTAAGAGGCCACTTTTTAAGGTCTTTATAGGATACTTTAAATAATACTTAGGGGAAGCTAAAGAAGCAAAGTGCAACACCCAATCGAGTTTATAATCTAAATAGAGAGGATTTGAAATATCGTGTTCAATTAGTTTAAAGTTAGGATTTGAGAGTAACTCCTCTATATTATTTCGAAAACCGGTAATGAAGTTGTCTACACAAATAAGGAAATCTCCTCTTTCAACAAGTTTTTTGCATAAGTGCGAGCCGATAAATCCACATCCTCCAGTAATTAGGATATTCATCTTACTAAGAGGTTGAAAGAATCTTTATTCAATGATAATAATGTAATATAAAGTCTTTGGTTACTATCTTGGGTAAATGCTTTCTCCTGATAGCTCAGTGCCACTATCTCTCTAAATCTACAAAACTCTCTTAAAAGGTTTCCCTTAACTGTATTTAAAGTTAAATCTAACAGTTCCAAAGCTCGCTCGTAACAATGTTTTACTTCTTCAAAGTCCTCTTTTTCTATCCAGTTCTTTGCCCTCACAAACTCTGTAGCAATCATAAGAATCCTTTTTTCAACAGGAAAATTTAACCACTTCTCTTCGCTAAGAGTTTTGTGATACTTCAATTTCATTCTCTTATAAGGGTTTTTACTATATCCTCTATTTTCTTTCTAATCGTTAAATCTTCTACTTCCATAGAAAAATTATCCTGATGAGGTCTAATATTTATTAATGCAGAATATTCGATAAAATTATCTCTATCTTTAAAAGGGTAAATGTTTATTCCCCAAAGATCGTCTTGAGAGGACCCAACTTCTAAAAGTAATTTTTCTAAATCTGAATGTAACTCTCCATCTACAGCCACTACTTTTCTTTTAATATCTACCACTGCCTTTACTATACTTTTAAAAAAATGCATATGTTTTTCTCTGAGTTCCTCAATAGTGATAGGGGCTCTTATAATTTCCATTTATCTTTAAACCACTCCACAGTTAGCTTTAAACCCTGATAAAAATCTATTTTTGGTCGCCACCCTAATAGTGACTTTGCTTTTTCAATAGAAGCATGCGTTTTTCTTACATCACCTGGTCGAGGAGGTAAGTATACTGGCGCTATATTCTTTCCAGTAATCTCTTTCAATGTATCTAAAAGAAAGTTTACTGATTTGGAGGTGCCGTCAGCAATATTAAAAACCTCTCCTCCAATATTAGGTTTAACCAATGCCAATAGATTTGCCTCAACAACATTGTCAATATAAGTAAAATCCCTTTCTTGATTACCATCCCCATAGATAGGAGGAGCCTCTCCTTTAAGGAGAGAGAAGATAAACTTGGGAACCACAACTGCATATTGACTCTCTAAGGACTGTCTGGGGCCAAAGACATTAAAGTACCTTAAAGAGACTATCTCCAATTTATAAATTTTAGTAAACACAAAACCATAGTATTCACCGAAAAGTTTAGTAGCAGCATAAGGAGAGATTGGCCGGGGAGGCTCATCCTCTTTTTCAGGAAACTTTATTTTTTCTCCATAAACAGAACTGCTAGAAGCATACACAATTCGCTTTATTCCTTTTTCTTTAGCTTTAAGATATAACTTTAAAGTTCCTGTAACATTTACATCATGGTATTCAAAAGGATTATCCACTGATTTAGGAACACTCCTTAACGCTGCTTGGTGAGATATATATTCTACATTAGGTAGTATTTTATCCAACAAGTCTTGGTCTCTTATATCGCCTTTAATGAATTCTATTTTGTCTATGCACTGTTTTAAATTTTCCTCGGATCCTGTAATGAGATTATCTAAAACTATTACCTCTGCTCCTACCTGTAAGAGTTTATCTACAATATGAGAGCCAATAAATCCACATCCTCCTGTAACTAATACTCTCTTATTTTTTAATTCCTCCATTACAATCTCTCCACATTAGGGAAGTTTTTTTTGTATACCCAACGGGTATCAAATATAAGTTTAGCGTTTCTACGAATAAAATCATAATTAAAAGAAGAATGGTCTGTAACTATTACTACACAATCATATTTTCTCAATCTCTTTCCATCAAGAGGTATTCTTTTTAGATTAAGCGTAGGAATTCGAATGTAGGGAATAAGAGGGTCAAAGTAAGCAACATTTGCACCTTCCTTTCTCAGCTTTTCAATAATATCTAAAGCAGGAGCTTCACGTAAATCTTTGACATCTTTTTTATAAGTAACACCTAAAATTAATACATATGAGTTTTTTAAAGAAATTCCTTTACTTCTCAACAACTCTTTAACTCTTTTTACTACATAAGCAGGCATATACCGATTAATGTAAGAAGCTAAATCAATCATTTTAGTTTTAAATCCTACTTTCTTGGCTTTCCAAGAAAGATATAAGGGGTCACAAGGGATACAATGACCTCCAATGCCTGATCCAGGATAGAATGGCATATACCCAAATGGCTTAGTTTTAGCTGCCTCAATTACTTCCCAAACGCTTACCCCTAACCTATTACATAAAATTGCAAACTCATTTACTAAAGCAATATTAACTAACCTGAATGTATTCTCTAATAATTTTGAGGTTTCAGCTACTTCTGGACTAGAAACAACAAATACTTTTTTTATAATTTTTGAATATAAACTTTTTGCTAAAGTAGCAGATTTATGCGAAAGGCCTCCTACAATCTTAGGAATTTTTACTAAAGGAAATTTTCTATCTCCAGGATTAACTCTTTCAGGAGAGAAACATAGGAAAAAATCTCTCTCATCTTTTAGTCCTGAGTCTCTTAAAATAGGTAAAACCACATCTCGAGTAGTAGTAGGATATGAGGTACTCTCTAAAATAATTAGCTGAGGAGCTCTTAGATAGTTTTTTATGGTCTGTGTCGCCTTAACTACATAGGATATATCAGGAATCTTCACCTTCCTTAAAGGGGTAGGAACACAGATAATTATTACATCAGAGTCAGCTAAAACATTCTCCTCATTAG
Organism: Candidatus Omnitrophota bacterium; assembly: GCA_003644405.1. Taxonomy (GTDB): domain Bacteria; phylum Omnitrophota; class Gorgyraeia; order Duberdicusellales; family 4484-171; genus B7-G16. The sequence continues at coordinate 8,327 of QNCE01000052.1, forward strand.
TAGGAAAAAACTTGCCTTTTTTAATTAAAAAAAGAATCTGCTGAGGCTCAACATCTACGATATACCTTTCTCCCTTTTTAAGCTTCTTTATACGGAGAGCGTTGGTATCTAATCCGTAAACAAAATAACCCCTATGAGCGAAAGCTTCTGCTAAAGGGAGTCCTACATATCCTAATCCTACTATACATATTTTTGCCTTCTTTTTTTCGATTTTTTCTCTTAACCTTCTATAATTGTTCATCGTAACATTAACACCTTCTTAAAACTATGAATATGTATTATAATCCCTTATCATTAAATTGCAACTAGAAATTGGTAGGGCGTCAAGCCAATTTAAAAATGTCCTGTTTTAATCTTTAACTAATGCTAATTCTTCTCTGTCTTTTTTGCTTTGTAAAAGAGCCTTTTCTTTTGCCAATCTTCTCTTATACAATGGCCTCTTCCAGGGATGCTCCATAGGAGGCC
>QNCE01000053.1 GCA_003644405.1 Candidatus Omnitrophota bacterium
ATAAAGATATTAAAATATTTAGCTACCCGTGCTCCTCCCAAAAAACTTTTAAGTTTAAAATTTCTATCCTTCCAAGTTTTAATAACCTATCTTATAAGACATGAAGAATCCCACCTGAAAGGACTAAGTGAAGCAGCCACTCAAAGATTAGATAGAATTTATTTCCTTAAACATTCTGTAGAATATGTTCTCTTTTTGATATCTCTAAGATTGTTTGGGATAGAGAGTATAAAGAAGAATAACTTTATAGGGATTATTCTTCCTGTAGCAAAAGTAAAAGATTTATTTAACTACGTTGTAAAAGAACAATGCATTCAATCTAAATTTCAGGCTGATTTGTTTGGAAAAATTTCATCTTACTCCTCGGGTGGGCTTAAGGGAGAAGTAGATAGTACTTCTCTTTCAATCCTACTTAAACTTGAGCAGGTTAGAGTAGTTGGATTGGATAGAAGTTGGAGAGGAGAGATTTTAAAGAATAATTCTAAATTAAATACAAGGAAGATGTCTTTATTCAATGTTAAAAATGAAGAAAAAGTTAGAATAGTTATAATGGAGACTAAACAGAATAATCAAAAAAGATACGATGGAGGTATGGGGATAATAAATGAGATGGAAAAAATGCTTAAACCCTTGGGTATATCCGAGAAGATAATGCCAACTTTATTATTTTTAATTAATGCAAGACTTATTGATCGTGAGGAACTTGTTACTATTATTCAAACTAATATCAATAAAACAAACGATGTTTCTTTAAATAACTACATTATTTTTATTAAAACACTCAAATTTGCTTATACAAAATGGCTAACGAGCTTTTTTAAAAACTTAGGAGTTCCTCTTGATAATTCGTTAAAAGAGACTATTTTAAGAGAGATTATTCAAAATGAAGAAGGTTATGTTAGTAAGGGCAAATCTGGTTTAAAAATTGATAATAAAGGCAATCCTCAGATAGAGATGTTAACCTCTCAAGGTAAGAGAACATTTATTCCATTAAGCGATTATGTTTTAAGAACGATAATTGAATCTCGAATTGGGGGGTTGAATGGACGCTCTACATTTGTTAAGTATTTACTTCGGCAAGTATCTGAAATGCTTAAACATGGCGCGTCGGGACAAGAAATTTTAATGTTAATAGACCGCCAATATAAATTTTGGTCAACTATTTTGAAGGATCAATTACAGAAATATGATAAAGTTCGTGATGAAAAAGAAGGTATTATTCAAAGACCGTATTTATTCATAAATTATGAATTTGATGATTTATTTAGATACTGTGAGGATCCGATAGAGGAATTTGATTTGGATCTAGATGGAAATTTAGATAGTGATTCTATTCAACAATTAGCTGAAAGATTTAAGAGTTTTTTAGATAAAAATAGAAAGCATCTTCCAAAAATACAGTATCCACTTTCTTTAAAAAAGTTTTATTTCAAGGCAATTAGTTTTCTCTTGACTCATTGGAAAATTATTTTTGCTAAAACAGAAAATGAAACGAGTAAGGTTAAAAAAGCAAAACTATTTTGGAAAATTACAACTTTTGTTTGGTTGATTCTAAATTTAACCCTTATCTCTTTCGTAAGTTTGAATATATTGAATGCTCCAATGATTTATCTTATACCTTCCATACTTTTATTTAGCATCTTCATAATAGCATTTTTTCCTATTTCTTATTGGGGAATTATTTCTGCTGGTAGAGCTTATATCGGATGGAGGGAAGGTAAAATTAGAAGAATAGCAACTGTTAAAAATTGGAAAGAAGTTAAAAAAAGATTTAATTCTCTTTGGTTAAGATTTAACGACGAGCAAAAAAGTAGTTATTTAGAATTAATCAATAATTTATATGAGGAGTATAAATTAACTGATGAAGAAAAAGCGTGGTTACAAAGATTAGACTTTGAAGTTCCACCTCGTAGCGAGGAAGCAGAAGAAAGAATTAAAAAATGGATAAATAAATTTTATCAAAAAGGAGTTCCCTTTATTGAATCTTGGCAAGATATTAGATCTGTAACTATACAAATTTCAAGTTTAGATGAAAAATTCTTTTATCATTGGGAGGAGTTAATAAATATTCAAGAAGAGGAGCAAACCGAAAGTCTTCTTGCACGTTTAAGAAAGGTCTATTTAGACGAATGGCATATTTTGATTGAACGATTAGACGATAAACTTACTTTCCAAGAAAAGGAGATTCTTCTTAATCTTAGAAAAGATATAATTACTCCAAAGAATCCTCAAGTAGTTTCTGAAATAGAGAGGTGGGCCAATTTACGCTTACCAACTCTTTTCAATACATTAGAAGGTGCAAGAAAAGTTCGATTGAGTTATAAAAAAGTGGCAAAGAAGTTTTTCCCCGATGCTACGGAAGAAGAGTTAAATGTTTTAATAAATGATAAAGTCCAATTTCTATTCCTCCATGATAAGTACCCTACATATTCTGAAAATAACATCCAGAAGCAAGATATAGATAATTATTTAAAAAAATATCCTTTTATCCAGCTTCTTTATCCAGAAGATATAATTCACCAATCTAAATATGGGGCGTGGGCAAATGCTTTATCTAAAGTAAAAGGAGAAGCCCTTTTTACATTAGATAGCGATCATTCTATTAGACAAGAAGAAGTAGATTTCTTGCCTAATGTTTTAAAAGAATTTACTCTCAATCCAAATTTGGCAGGTGTCCAATATAAACTTTATGCATGGAATGAACCTTTTTCTATAGTAACAAAATGTGTAGGTTTAGCAGAAAATTCTTGGTGGGGTTTAGATTTAAGAGTAAAGGATAAATTAGGTGCAACAGGTCTTTATGGGCATTTGGTATTTAGAACAGAATTTCTTAAATCTTTTGAAGGTCTCCAGGATGATTCTGTTGCTGAAGATATTTTGACATCTGTACAATTTCTTAAAGAAGGTTTTGATACCAAATATGTTGAATATCTTCAAATAGGTAAAGGTTTTAATGTAACCTATCCAGGGATGCGCATTCCTTATAGAAGATATCCTGCAGGGGCAATTGAGTCTGGTTTAAGTAAACCTTTTATAGAATTCCTTCTCTCTGATAAACTTCCCTGGAATATAAAATTAGAAACTTTATTTATGCTCTCTTATTATCCTACGCAGATATTTATTATTCTCGGAACTGTTGCTTATATTATGGGAGTATATTTCTTTTCATTCAATCCGTACACTTTTTTACCTGCAATATTTTTAATCATTGGTTGGATATTAGCCGAAGCTATTAATTTAGAAGCACTAATTTACATGATAGAAAACCATGGTTTGATAAAAGGTATTACAAAGTATTTTAAAACCTTTCCTATTTTAGCTATTTTTTATGTTTCATTTATACCTCATTACTATGAATGTGTAAAAAAAGCATTAAAAGGATATGCGAAATTTATTGTAACTAGAATATCAGGCATAATCTCAAGGGAGTCATGGAAAAATATTTATATAAACAATAAATGCAGCATTCAATTAGGAAGTCTTCTTGTTACAATAATTATTCTTATACCTTTTCAATTATTTAATTTTATTGTTTCTATACTTTTTATATTAAATAGTTTTATTTGGCTTATCGCTCCTTTTATATTTAACCCAGCAAAAAACAAAATCGAAAAGTTAAAAGATTTAATAATTGGGCCTATATGGGCTTTAGTAATAACCTATTATGAGGTAAGTATAGGTGCGATAAGAAAATATTTCTTTTTGCGTTCAATAAAAAAATACATGGAAAGAAAAGATGTTGAATTAATTGATAATTTTCTTTTATCTTTTCAAAATCTTCTGAAGGATGTAGTAGGGAAGAAGGATTTTGATATTATAAAAATTTTATGGGATAAGTTTAAGAAACTTTTGGAGGAGGCAGAAAAAGAGCAAAAGATAAGGGATAACTTGAAACAAATTAAAGATGGAATCGATGGTGTAGTAAGTGGTAAATTAAAAATCGAAGATTTAGAAAAAGAATATTTATTTGAAAGAATTGAAGATAACTTAAAGATAGACGACGGTAAATTTACCCAATTAGCTAGGGCTCCTCCCAATAAAGTAAAGATTTGCTTAATTAATTTATTCTCACCAGAACATCCTGTTTTAGTGAGACCTTTAAGTATTGAAGTATTAGCTGGGGATCTATATCAAATTTATGGCTCTAATGTTCAAATTAAACTATTTGATTTACAACTCTCCCCTTTAGATTCTGTTATAAAAGAAATAGAAAATATGAACCCTCATATTATCGGTTTATCCGTTAGAATTGGTTCTTTAAAACAGATGGAAGAAGTTTTAAAAAGAATAAAATCATTACCGATTTTTAAAGAGAAAGTGCCACTTATAGTATTAGGAAACGTTGTGCCTACTTTTACTGCAGATGTTTTATTAAAAAAGTATAAAGATGCTATTATAGTAATTGGTGAAGGAGAATTGACAATGCGTGGTTTGGTAAAAAAAATGATAGGAGACGATAGGGATTATAGCGATGTTCCTAATTTAGCCTATATGAAAAATGGTAAGATTGTATATACTAAGCGAGAATATCTAGATCTTAGTAAAATGGCTTTACCTCTTTATGAAAGTGTACCTGAAATTCTTAGAAGAGATGGTCATATTTGGGTGGAAGCAAGTAGAGGTTGTAACGGCCATTGTACATTTTGTAGTCGAAGGCCAATTCGTAATACAGGTTGGCAACCTATACCCGTTGAAAAAGTGATAGAAGATATAAAAAATCTTTATGAGTTAGGTGTTAGACATTTCAGGTTTACAGACGATGAGTTTATGGGAGTGGGTTCTAAAGAAGGATTAGAGCATGCAAAATTAATCGCTGAGGGAGTTAAAAAGCTGAGATTAAGAATTACTTTTGATATCTCTACTAGAGTAGATTCTTTATATAGTAAAAAATATTCATCTGAAGAAATAGAAAAAAGAAAAGAAATATTTAAACTACTTAAAGAGGCAGGTCTTACCCAGGTATTTTTAGGTATTGAAAGCGGTTGCGACTCCCAACTTAAAAGATATGGAAAAGGAGTTAGTGCAGAAGAGAATAAAAAAGCAATTGAGATTTTTAGAGAATTAGATATTCAAGTAGTAGCAGGTTTTATTATCATCGATTATCTAATGGATTTGGAAGAATTGAAAAAGAATATAAAATTTTTAAAAGAAATGAAAATGATAGGAACAGAAACTGCTGTTTTTGTGTCAGATCTTATTTCTACTTTAAGAGCTCAGGAAGGATGTGTTTATAAAAAAATGTTAGCAAGGAAAGGATTATTAAAAGAGAGAGATGAGACTTTAGTTTCCTATAAAGCAGATTATTTGGATAGGAGAGTAAAGAAAATAGTAGAAGTAATTGAGAAGTGGAGAAAAGAGCAATTTTCTTTAATATACGCTTTAAAAAACGAGGCATCCTTATCTTCTATGAGGAAAGAGGTCTCTTTAGAGAGGGATCTTTTAGAATATTATCTTCAAAAATTTAAATTATTGGATGTAAATTTGATAGAGGAATTAATAGAATTATTAGAGAAAATTGAAGAGAATATAGACGAAATTAAAGTGTTTAATTTGATAAATAATTTTAAGAAAAGAAGAGAGGAAATTATAAAAAGATTGAAAAAAGAGATTGAAAAAGGTAATATTAAAGACGACGAAGGCATTTTAATAAAGGAAGTAGAGATGAGGTTAGATGGAGGTTATAGAGTGCATAAAAGAGTATTAGGGAAAGTATTTAAAAGCTTACTTCTCTTCTTTCTCTTGTTTACTTTAATTAGAACCCCATTTTTATATTCTAATACTTATTCAACTTATGTTAATAAATTTCTAAACTGGATAGAGGAGAATTCTGATAAAGATACAGGTCTATCTTTCAGCCATATAGGAGATGAAAGATTTAAAGATTGGACAATTACATATGATAGCGCAGTTGTAACATTAGCTTATATAGCAACAGGGAAAATAAAAGAAGCTGAGAGAATAATGGATTTTTACATGAATAATCAAAAGGTTTGGAGATTAGGAGGAATAATTGAGGCAATCTGTGTTAAGAATCCAGTTTTGGGGGAAGATTGGTCAGTAAGGGCTGGTTCTAATCTATGGATAGGGATTGCCAGTTTTCATTTATATAAGAAAACTAAAAAAGCGAAGTATTTGATGTTTGCTAAAAAAATAGCTGATTTTGCAATTTTCTTGCAGAATAAAGATGAGAAAAATTTTAATTTCGGAGGTATAAGATTAGGGCCTAAAGGAGAAGGTAGAATTGCTTGTGATCAACACTTAGGTTGGGATGTAAATCAGCCTTCTTTCTGGGAAGTCTATGCTACCGAGCATAATATAGATGCTTATGCTTTATTTAATATGCTTTATCAGGAAACTAAAGAGAAAAAATATAAAGAAGCGAAAGAGAGGGTTTTAAACTGGTTAAAAAGAGTTGGTTTTAACAGGAAAGAAAGTAGATTTAATCGAGGGACACGTGAGGGGAAATATGGTGTAAGAATAGATAAAGAGATAGCTACAGATGTTCACAGTTGGGCAATTTCAGCATTAGGTCCACAAGTTTTAAATAAATGGCAGCCAGATTTAGCAGAAAAAGTAATTAAATTTGTTGAGGAAAATTGTTTGGTGGAAGTAAAATTTATAAAGCCAGACGGAGAAATAATAAAAGTAAAAGGTGTTGATTTCATTTCAAAAGAAAAAGCAAAAAGTCTAAACAGACCTCCAATAGTATCGCCTGAATGGACATTTCAACTGATAAATGCCTACAGAAGGATGGAGGATTATTATAAGCAAAGAAAAAATTTTGAAAAGATGAGGGAATTTAAAATGAAGCGAGAAGATTTAGTGAAAAATATGTTGAGGTTAGCCATTCAAATAAATAATAGTTTAACCTATCCTTATGCTACTTTACCAGAGGTTGCAATCGGACATGAATTCAAAACACCCAAGAAGGGAAACCTTAGTGTAATTGGTGTGGCCTGGGCTATTATGGTATTGAAAGAATTTGATCCTCTGGTATTTCCTGAGAGAGATTTAAATAATCTTTCCTTTTTAAAATTTAACTTTTTATTTTTTGTAGGAGTAGTTTTAATAAATAAAAAGAGGAGAAAAGATAGTTTATTGAAAAACATAATCTCTGCTTCTCTTATGCAAGAATTAGGTATAGAGGAAAAAGACTTAATGCACACTCAATATGAACTTGCTCCTTTAAAATTAAAAGGAGGAGTAAGAGAACCCACCAAGAAAGAATTAGAGAACTTAAAGAAATACTTAGATAATAATGAGATTAGTTTAGCAGAAGCAACAAGATTAAATAGATTAGTTCAAGCAGATATTACTGGAGGGATAAAGATATTAAAATATTTAGCTACCCGAGCTCCTCCCAAAAAACTTTTAAGTTTAAAATCTCTATCCTTCCAAGTCTTAATAACCTATCTTATAAGACATGAAGAATCCCACCTGAAAGGATTAAATGAAGCAGCCACTCAAAGATTAGATAGAATTTATTTCCTTAAACATCCCAAAGGAATGAGTGTTTTAAATAAAGATATTTCTGTCAATTTTAGTAAACAGAAGAAAGATGGAGGTATCTCTCAGAAGAATTATAAAATGCCAAGTTATCTTAGTCCTCAAGCCTGGCAGATTATTACTCCTCAAGGAAGAAAGAATTTATTAGAAATTTTATTTGATGTTGTCTTTAAGCTTAATGAGAAAGGATATGAAATTGCAATCGCTATAACTGGCAGTCCTACCTATCTTTATAAAACATCGCAGGAGATAGACTGGAGTTCTCAAATAATTGGAGATTTGGATTTAGAAGTAATTAAGTTAGGAGAGATGGATGTTTTAGAAAAGATGGAGTTGAGAGAGGAGCTTCCTGCCTGTTTAAAAGAAAGAGTGAATAATTTAGGATTGGATTTAATAGAAAATACAATTGTGAATTTGCCCTCTGCGTTGGGAAGGAAACATGGAGAGCTTTATTTAGATATAGGAATAGGATTTCATACTTTAGAAGAGTATTTTCATCCTTCAAAAGTAGAAAGATTATATCCTTACTCTGATGTTTATGTTGGCTTAGAAGAAGGATTAAAAGTAATAGAAGAAAAATTTTCTCAGTTGCCTTCTCCCGAAAAGATAAACAAAAAAGCAGCAAAGATTTTAAAGGAAGATGCAGAGAATTTAGTGAAAAAATTAGAGATGCGGCATATTTCCCTTGATTATAACAAACCAGTTAAACTTTTAGCTAAAGCCTTTCTTATATTGGGTGAGGAGGAAATAAGACATAAGTTATGGAGAAGTTTTAAAGAGGAGAATATAAATAAAGAAGTTTATCAAGAGGCACTTAAATTGCTTGGACAAAAAATAAAAGAGAAAGATGGAGGGAGGGTAATTGTTAAGCAGAAGTTGCAGGATTTGACAAGAGAAATAATTTCTCGGGATGGAGGAGAGGAAGATCAAATAGCAAAAATAGAAAGATTTCCTTTTCATAAAGGAATGTTGTTAACCAGAAACGATTTCTTAGTATTGCTTGCTTTAGCAGAAAAAGGTAATTTAAGTTTTGATGAACTTAAAGGTTTACTAAAAGGGAAATTATCTGGCTGGCAGATAAAAGATGCTTTAGAAAAAATATGCAAAAATACAGATTTTCTTATCCAGCAAAGAGATATATTTTCTTTAAAAAAGCCAGTTAGGAAAGTTTTAAAAAATTATCTTGAAGATACATCCTGGGAAGTAAATAAATTATTAGTAAACTTA
>QNCE01000054.1 GCA_003644405.1 Candidatus Omnitrophota bacterium
ATATATCTTTTCGATGATTTAGATTATAAAGTTAAGGCTTATTTTCGTATTGCTAAAATCTATGAAAGGGAAAATAAATTAGAAGAGGCAAAACAGATATATCAGAGGATTACTCAACTTCAAACTCCTGAGGCAGAAATTGCTAAAAAGAAGATAGAAGAGATTGAGGCTTTGGGAAGTAAGAGTGAATAAAGAAATGCAAAGTTTAAAGGAGGAAAGATGATACAACTTATTTTTAAAGGTGGTTGGCTTATGTTACCCATTATTTTGTGTTCTATATTCTCTTTAGCTATAATTATTGAAAGATTTATTTATTTTTCTCGTATTAAACTAAATGTTTCTGAATTACTAATGCAGATTTTAAGCTATGTAAGAAGGAATAGAATAAGAGAAGCTATCCAGCTATGTGAGAGGTACTCCTCTTACCTTACTAATATCCTTAAAGCAGGACTTCTCCATTACGATCAATCTAAAGAGGTAATTAAAGAAGCTATGGAGGATGCTTCTCTTTATGAAATCCCTAAGTTAGAAAGAAACATCAATTTTTTAAGTACTATCGCTCACGTTAGTCCTCTTTTAGGTCTTTTAGGGACGGTTATGGGGATGGTTAGGTCTTTTTACGTAATTGAACAGAAGGCAGCAATTGTGGGTATGGTGAATCCTTCTGATCTAGCAGGAGGAATATGGGAGGCACTTCTTACTACCGCTGCGGGACTTTGTGTAGCAATTCCTAGCTTCCTTGCTTACAATTATTTTGTTCATCGAGTAAATCTTTATACCCTTACTGCTGAGCGGGCTACTACAGAATTGCTTAGGGCGCTTTCGGAAACTTCTTACTCTCATGAGATTTAAAAAGAGATTAACTGCAGAGAGTGGTTTAAGACAAATGGAGATAGCTCCTTTAATAGACTGTGTATTTTTACTCTTAGTATTTTTTATGCTTACCTCTAGTTTTATAGTAGTTCCAGGAATTAATGTGAAATTACCAAAGGCAGTTACCAGCGAAAGCGTGAGAAGGCGCACCTTAACAGTAATAATTTCTTCCGAGGATATAGTGTACCTTCGAGGAAAGCCTGTAAGTATTCCGGATTTAGAAAAGTATATGCAGAAGATAAAGGCTGATTCTGTATTTATAAAAGCTGATAAAGACGCTAGCTTAGGGGTGGTAGTAAAAGTTTGGGATGTTTGTAAAAAATTAGGAATAGAGAAAATTGGTATTGCAACTACTTACCAAGATTAAGTTTCCATCTATGAGAATATTTAATAAAAATACCCTTATTTGTATCTTTATCTCTTTTATTTTTCATCTAAGTATAATTGTTTTTACTCAACCTATATTAAAGAAGAAATCTATGCCCATAATAGTAAGCTGGTTAGATTTACTTTCTTCCCAAGACTTACTTCCTTTACTTTCAAAAACTGTTAATATCCCTGAGTATTTAATTCTTCCTTTTCGGGAGAAGATATCCTTACCTTCTCTCACAAGAGATAAAGAAATAATCCTTAGTTATTTTTGGAAAAAGGCTATATTCAGAGAGAAGGTTAGAAAGAAAACACCAGTTGCTTTTTATTCTATGCCTTTACAGAAGCAACAGCTGCCTGTTGTACAATTGCTAAAGCCTTCTATTTTTCCTCTCTTTTATGGGGTAGGTGCTTCTCCTCAGGGGAGAGTATGTCTCTTTATTCCTCTGGTTTTACCGGTGGATTCTTCTCTTCACTTTTACCTTCGGGATTTCCTAAGAGAGAACCTTATTTTTCTAAAGAAGGATAATTTTCCCTGGACAAAGGTAGAAGTAGTGATAAAATAAAAATGAGAATAGATATCTGTTTTCTTATAGCTTTCTTTGTATGTATGGAGTTAGTTTTTATAGGGATAAGTACGTATAGAGAAAATAGAAAGGTTATGTTTCCTTATAAGTTTAATGTGAAAGTTATAAAATGTGAGATCTGCTCCTATGTATATGTGGTATCTCCCCATACTGTCTTTTCTAAATGTCCTATGTGCTTGAGTATTAATAAGTTATCATGATTACAGAAATAGGGATAATAGCAGGAGAAATATGGCATTTTCTAGAAAAAAAAGGAAAAGTATCTCTTAAGAAGTTGGTAAAAGGTATAGATAGAGATGAGAAATTAGTACTTATGAGTTTAGGGTGGCTTGCTCGGGAAGGGCATGTAGTAATAGAAAAAAAAGGAGCCTACTATAGGGTGAGGTTGCGGAAGGGAAAATGAGCAGAGGAATAGTTTTAATTACCGTTATCATTACGGTAGTTGTTCTTATTATTTTAGCTTTAGTAACTGTTCATATAATGATCCAGCAGGCTTATATTGCTGAGCATAAGATAAAGCGGTTACGAGCTTTCTTTATTGCGAAGGCAGGTTTAGTCCATGCTTTAGAAAGGTTACGAAATGGAGATGACCCTTCAGTTATAAGTAACGAGGATTTAGATATAGATAACGATGGAACATCTGATGCTGATATCCAGATTGACCCTCCTATTAATAATCCTGGTTCTCCTTTAAATGGCACTCGCCCTATATCAGTTACGGTAAACTATTAAATATTATCTTAACTTCTTTATTATTAACTGGTTATAGCTAGATCCTTAGGTTAAGGTGAACCTTCTTTTTTCCTAGATATAGGAGGAAAAAAGTAGATACACAATATATAGATAAATTATTAAAAAAGTTTGTATAAAATGCTTGACATTAATAAATAAAAATAATTTAATAGAAAATGTAACAAATGAGAAAATAATATAGTAGTATGTGCAATAATATAAAAAATATAAAAAAATAATATGGGAAGAAAAACCGTTCCTCGATTGATGAGTGTAGAAGAGTTAGCCCACTACTTGGGATTAAAGAGACAAACTATCTATAACTGGCTCCATCAAGGGAAGATTTCCGGTATAAAGATAGGGAAAGTTTGGCGATTTAACCGAAAAGAAATACTAAGGTGGTTAAAAGAGCAGAAAAATAAAAATAATCCTTAAGCTATATGGGAAAAATTGGATTATATTTAGGGTCTAACTCCTTGTATGTTAGTATTCTAAAAGGAAATCTACCTCCTTCTTTTAAGAGTTACCCTTTAGATGGAAAAGATATTTTCAAAGAAGCTACTTTGGAGATTTTGATGAACAAGATAGCTAGAGAGTTAAATATAAATAAGGATGATGAGATTTATTTAGCTCTAGAAGATAGATATTTTTTCTTTCGTTCTTTTATAGTCCCTTCTATGGGAAAAAAAGAAATAGAGAGTAGTATAACTTTTGAAATTGATAAATATATTCCTTTTAAGATTGAAGAGTTAACTTGGAACTATGGATATAAAAAGATCCCTAAAGAGAAAAAAGGGATTGTTTCCTTTATAGGAATTAAGAAAAATCTCTTTGATGGACTTTTTCAGCCTTTCTCCAAGCTGGAGTTAAACTTATCCACTATAGAACCATCATGTTTGGCTCTTCTAAGGTTGATAGTTAATAGATACTCTATTAAGAAGAAATGGTTTGCTATTTTAGATCTGTGTTCGCATACCTGTTATTTGACTCTTTTTTTAGATAACCTTCCCTTGTTTAGTCGTACGATTTTTTCTTTTTGAGAAGAATTAGTTTATGGAAATAATATTATTGCTCCTGGTGAGCCCGCATTTTTAGAGAAACTTACCGAGGAGGTAAGATTTTCTCTTCAGTATTTTGAAAGAGAATATCGGCCTTATTCTGTGGAAAAACTAATAGTTATTACTGATAATTCCAATAAGGAGAAGTTACTTTCTTCTTTGAAAGAAAGATTGAGTATCGAAGTGGAGTTTTATTCTCCTCAAGAAATATTAGATACTCCAGCTGGAGATGTAAATACTTTAAAAGCTTATTCTGCTTTAACTTTCTCTCAACTTCCTAAAGGATTTTTACCTCTTTTGGAAGATTCCTCTACTTGTTTTTTGGGAGGAGCAAAAGCTCTGTATTATTCTATTAATCTTTTTCTTTTAGGAGTGTTGATTATTCTAGGGATATTTTCATCTTTAGTTTTGAATACTTCCTTAAAAGGAAGAATTAAGTTTTTAGAGAAGAAGGTGAAGCGGATGGAGAGCATTTTCCCTTTAGAAAGGAGATTTAAAGGTGAATCCTCAGAAACATTGAGGAAGATTTTAAAAGAAAGAGAAGCTAAGATTAATGCTATTAAAGAGAGAATGGATGCTTTTGTAGATATAGCTCCAATTTTAGAAAGATTAGGTTCACTTCTTCCTCAAGGAGTATGGTTAGAAGAGGTAAATTTGAGTTATCCTAAAGGTGTGTCTCTTGAGGCAGAAATTTCTGGATATATTTGGTTAGGAGATTCTGCTAAGGAGACAGATGCTTTAGATAAACTTATCTCTAATATAAGGGAAGAAGAAGAATTGAAAAAAATACTTTCCCACTTAGATTTAGTAGGAAAAGAAACTGAAATCTTAGAAGGATTGAGAGTTACCCATTTTAGAATAAGACTTTACTGATGAAGAAATATAAAAATTTGATAGCCTCTATAGCGATAGTCGTTGTATTTATTATTATTATGGCAATTATCTATAAAAATTATAGAGAGGAAAGTTACATATTACATAACAAAATTAAGGAGTGGGAGGAGAAAAACTTTCTAGCTAATAGGATTTCTTCTTTAAAAGAGGAGTATGGTAAAGTAAGGGGGTATTTGCTTTCAGACTTCTTTAGATTAAAAAAAATAATAGATAGGGCAGCGTTAAAGTATAATATAAATATAGATTTATTAAAACCATCTTCTAAAATAGAAGAAGATAACTTTTATCTAGTAGAAATAGAGTTAAAATTAAGTGGGTCATATAAAGGATTACTTTCTTTTATTAAAGAAATAGAGAGTTATCCAGCAATAGGATTTAGAAGATTAAGGATTGGCTGGAGCAAGGAGAAAGGAAATGTTTTAGAGACAAAAGTAAAATTAGTGGGTTTAATAAAGATATGAGAAATTTTTACATTCTGTTTATTATTAGTGCTTTCTTACTCCTGATAGATGGTTCTGCTGGTTTTATAGGGGCAGCAGAAAAAGAGGGAAGCAGTAAGGAGTTTGGTCCCTTCAGTCCCAAGCTCCCTGTTACCAAAGAGGAAACTACTTTACCCCAAGAGCAAAAGGAAGAAATTCCTGAACCAACTTTTTTGGAGGAAATCGATATACAAGGGTTAATTTGGGGTACACCTACTCCTCAAGCTATTATCGACGGTTGGGTATACAAGGTAGGAGATATAATAAAAGATACAGATACTGAGATTATAGAGATAAAGAAGGGAGAAATTAAAGTCAGATTTTTAGGAAGGGTATATACAGTAAAGATGAAGAAGGAATTAAACAAAGAGGGAATAAAATAAAAGGAGGAAAGATGAAAAGGATGATTTTACTTTTTTTTCTCTTAGGAATATGGGGAGTATGTTTTTCTCAGGTGGATAATATTTATGGAGATTTTTTGATTGCTAAAAGCAAGAAAAATATTTCTATGGATTTGAAAGATGTTTCTTTAATAGATTTGCTAAAAGTTTTATCTCAGCAGAGTGGGCTTAACTTTATCTGTACGGAGGCAGTAAAGAACAGGAAAGTTTCATTATACATAGAGAATGCTCCCTTAAAGGAGGTGATAGATGTTATCTTCAAAGCTAATAATCTCTCTTACGATTACTACCCTAAAGCAAACATTTTCATCGTAAAAGAGTTAGGTAAGCCAACTATTGAATTAAAGACCAAGGTATACAAGCTTAAGTATATCAGAGTGAAGAATTCAAGGATTCAGAAAGAGATAGAGAATCTTATCGCAGAGGAGGAAGAGGATGAAGAGGAGGAAGAAAAAGAAGGGATTAAAGCAGCAGTAGAGAAGATTCTAAGTGAATACGGGAAAGTTATAGAAGAACCTCTCACCAACTCCTTAATTGTAGTAGATGTGCCTTCTCAGTTTCCTATAATTGATGAAGTCATAAAGACTTTAGATGTTGCTCCTCCTAAGGTGCTGATCGAAGTGGAGATGCTTGATGTGTCTAAAGATTTAGTGGATAAGCTAGGTTTAAAGTTTGGAGAGGATGGCTTTATTAGTTTTACTGGAGGTTCTCGAACTACCGCCTTCCCTTTTCCTCACCGTTTGGCTGGTTCTAACAAAGGAACTCTCACTATGGGAACATTGAGTTTAGCTAGCTTCACTGCTACTTTGAATTTTTTGAGTAAAGATACTTCTACTAAGTTCATTGCTCGGCCTAAAATTTTAACTCTTTCTAACGAAACTTCAGAAGTTAACCTTACTGTTAATGAAGCAATAGGAGTTACCACTACTGAGACTGAAACGGGAAGTACTCAAGAAGTAGAAAGAGAGGAAACAGGAACTAAGTTGAGAGTAACTCCTCAAGTCAACTTAGAGACTAAAGAAATAACTATGGTGGTAGAGGTATTTAGTAAGGAGGCTAAAGATAGTGGAATAAGTGTAAGTGGATTAGTAGGAAATTTGAAAAATCCCGAGGAGAGAGGAACAAAATCAGTAATAAGACTGAAAGATGGAGAAACTTTATTTATCGGAGGTCTCATAAAGAATGATCGTTCCGAAACAATCACTAAGATTCCTCTCTTAGGAGATCTTCCTCTTTTAGGCGCGTTATTCCGACATCGAAATAAAACTAAAGACGAAGAGAGGGAGCTTTTGGTATTTATTACTCCTCGTATTGTAAAGGAAGGAAGTGATATTTCTGGAATTTTTAAAACTCTGCCTCGAGAGCAGAGCACTCTTTCTCAGCGGAAAAAAGCAATAGAGCTAGTCTTAGATCAGCTATCAAAAAAAAGATGAGGTAATGTGGATACGAAAGAAACTTGGTGAAATTCTTATAGAAGAAGGGATGATTACTCCTCAGCAGTTGGAAGAGGCAGTAGCTCTTCAGGAGGAAGAGGAAGGAAGGCTAGGAGATGTTTTAGTAAAATTAGGGTATGTAAAAGAGGAGCAGATAGTAATTGCTCTAAGTAAGCAACTTACAATTCCTTATGTTACTCTGAAATCAGGAAGATTAAAACCCGATAGAGAGCAAAATCTAGAGGAGCTTATTCCTTATGATTTTGCTGTAAGAAATTTAGTTCTTCCTCTTTCTCGAAATCTAAATTCTCTTACTGTAGCAATTTTTGATCCTTTAGATTTAGTCCTGATGGACAACTTAAAAAAACTTACAGGATGTGAAATTAATCCTATTTTAGCTACTAAATCAGATATCCTTCAAGCCATTGAAGACTTTTACGGCAAAGAGAGGATATTCAAAGATGCTATTAAGGCTGCCTATGAGGAAGGAAAAGAAGAGATAGTAGATGTTTCTGCAGATGAAGCAGAGTTAAGCATCGATAAGCTGATTGCTAAGGCAGAAGAAGCTCCCATAATAAAGTTAGTAGATCTAATCATTCATCAGGCAATTGCTGAAAATGCTTCTGATATTCATATTGAACCTCAGAGGGAGAAGTTAAGGTTAAGATACAGAATAGATGGAGTGCTTTATGAGGTTCCTCCTCCTTCTAAGTCTTTACATCTTTCTATCGTCTCTCGAATAAAGATACTTGCTCGGATGGATATTGCTGAAAAACGTCTTCCCCAGGATGGAAGTTTTATGGTGAAAGTAAAGGATAGGTTGATTGATTTACGGGTATCTACACTTCCTACTATATATGGAGAAAAGATAGTGATAAGGATTTTAGATAGATCACGAGTTCCTTTAGAACTGGGTAAGTTAGGATTTCTACCTTCGGAACTTGCTCAGATAAAAAAGGGAGTATTCTATCCGTTTGGTCTAGTCTTTCTTACTGGTCCTACAGGGAGTGGGAAATCCACTACTCTCTATGCCCTACTTAATGAACTTAACTCTCCTACCAAAAATATTCTCACTATCGAGGATCCTGTAGAGTATCGTTTAGAAGGGATAAATCAGGTTCAGGTTAAGCCGGAAATAGGACTTAACTTTGCTAACGTTTTAAGAAACTTCTTACGTCAAGATCCAGATATTATCCTGGTAGGAGAAGTAAGAGATTTAGAAACAGCAGAGATATGTGTAAGAAGTGCTCTAACAGGACATTTAGTTCTTTCTACCCTCCATACTAATGATGCTGTGGGAGCAATTACCCGACTGATGGATATGGGCATTCCGAACTACTTACTTGCTTCCTCTTTAAGATTGATAGTGGCTCAGAGACTAATAAGATGTTTGTGCCCAGGATGTAAAGAGCCTTATGAGATAAAGAAGGAAGAGCTACCTGAACCAGTGAAGATTTCCTCACCAGTCATATATAAATCCAAAGGATGTGCCGGTTGTAAATACATTGGTTTTAAAGGTAGAACTTTAATTGCCGAGGTTATTTTAGTTGATGAAGATATAAGGGAAGGAATCTATAGGAAAGTTCTTCCTAAAGAGATTATGAGAATAGCTAGGCAGAAAGGTAGTATGAGTCTTTTAGAAAGTGGAATAAGGAAAGTGGAAGAAGGGATAACTTCTTTAGAAGAAGTTTTGGCGGTAGCTGCTTACTAATATGCCTTTATATTACTACATTGCTAAAACTCCAAAGGGAAAAACTGTAAAGGAT
>QNCE01000055.1 GCA_003644405.1 Candidatus Omnitrophota bacterium
CCTAGAATTTTATTCTTGGCATCAATAAGGACCCATTTTCTTGCTGATTCATTATAAAACTTCGTCTTCTTCATAGAAAAGTTTTATACCACATTTTACAAATTTGTCAAATAGATTATGTCTAATGTTATTGTAACATAAAAATATCATCTTTTTTGTCCAAAGATTTAGGGGAACTAGGATACTCATAGATTACATAACTATGTGTTTTACATATAGTTACATATTTATATAAAAATGCAAAATTACAATTTTTTAATTTTGCACTCTTGTTTTTTTGAAAAAAATATGTTAAGAATATAATTGGATTGACAATTTGATGTCCACTGATAAAGGCAAACCAAGGGGAACCTTGGGGCGCAAAGCCACCGATCCCTCCCTTTCTTAAGAAAGGGCGGGATAGCGGGGTTGCCAAAGGGATAGTATTTAAAACCCTAAGGTGAAGTTTGCCTTAGGGATTTTTAATTTAACAAACCCTCAAGGCCAGTGGTTGCCTTGAGGGTTTTTTGTTTAAAGGAAGACGAAATATGAAAGGTAAAGAAGAAATTCTTCACAGAGTGGTTACTTTCCTTAACCGAAAAGAGTTAGATTTCTTAGATAATATAAGCAAAGATATCCTCTTCTCTCTAGGGATAAAAGTACCCCGGTCTACTCTCCTAAAAAATCTCGTTGATATCTTTCTGGAACCTAAATTAGAAGGGATGAAAAGTTACGATGATCTATTAAACTTACTAATTAAAAAGTCAAAAGAAGGTAAATGATGGGTAAAAGAATATTGTTTTTATTAATTATCTTTTTTCTTTTTACGGTATCCATAAAAGCTAAAAATAAAGTGGTGATAAAGATATCCTGCACTATCCCCCCTGTAGTAGAATTAAATTCAGCTAAAGAGATTGATAATGAGTCGCACAAAGAAATTACCCAAAAAAATACGATTGTTCAAATGGAAGAAAAAGTAAAAGAAGGTAAAAAAGTTATCATAAAGACAATCCTTGTTAAATAACTACTTCTTCTTTTGAAGAGGAAATAAGTAAATGTAGTTTATACCTTCAGGAAGTTTTACCTCTTTTTTTAATGGTACGGTTGGGATATACTCTAAAGGAATTGTATTGATATCCAATTTCAAGATGTAAGTTCCCTCTTTAAGGTGTGTAAAATAATAAGACCCTTCCAGATTAGTAAAAGTAGGTTTATCCTCCAAGAATACTCTCACATGAGGAAGAGGCTCATCTTCTAGATCAAATCTCTTATTGGAATTTACATCATAAAATACTACCCCGTAAATAGTAGAAAAAATAGAGGCACCAAAGTCAACATTTTTTTTCTTACCATGCGAAATCTCTACTTCTAAAGAAGACGGTGTAGTGAATACATAACCTTCAGGAAGAGTATCTTCTGCTAACATTACCATTACCTTCTTAGCTCTTACAATCGTGGAAAAGTATCCATTTTTATCCGTAATTAGCTCTTTCCTTCCTACCTTTACCTTTACCCCTTCTAGGGTAGGTTCGTCACTCTCCCATTTCCCATTACCATTAACATCCTTGAATACAACACCACTAACCCTTCCCCGGGGACTCCAACTAAAAACAGTATCCCAACTGGAACGTAGCCCCCACCTTATATCCGCTTCTGCGTAATCCTCTTCCCCACTAATTTGAGTCCAAACGTTTCTTAATCTCCCTTCTACAAAAAATTCAGTATCTTTAACTGGTGTAACACTAATTTTTAGTGATCCTTCTACACTATCCTCTCCAGAAAGGAAGGAATGAGCTGAACTTGCCTCTTTTTCATCACGATAGGAAATCCTTAAATCCGTATTCAGTGCAGGAGAAATATCCTTTTGGTAATCTATACCTACTTCTAAGACCGATGGGTTGGCTCTCTCTTTTGGTAATTTCTCCTCCAACCAGTTGTATTCGTAACTTGCGTACCAAAAAAGATTCTTATTCAAAGAGTATCTCAAACTGGTGAAAGTTCTGTAAGTATCGTAATCTGAATATGGAGAAAGAGGATTCCTACTCCTCGCAAAACCTATGCCTAAGGAGGAGGTAAGACTTTTATTAAAAATATCTAAGCTGGTAGAATAAACCGAACGTATATTCAAATACCGCCGAGGAAAAGAAAGTCCCGGTTCATTTACGTAGAATAAAGAAGTAACTATATTAGATTTATTATTAAGACGGGAAAAAATATTCATATCCCAATCAAAGTTCAATCGTTTGGGCTTACCCTCATTGTATAAGTACCTTGCTCTGTACACATCTAAACTGGAATCAATGGTCAAATTTTCATTTGGTCTCCAATTTGTCCCTATATCTAAACCAATTTCACCTCTATCACTAGGTCTTCCTATAATAGTGACGAAATCTTTTTCTATATTACGAAAATTTAAATTTAAATTTAAATTTTTTAGATCAAATTTTGTCTCTACGACTCCTGCAAATGAATAACCATCAAAAGCAAGCTCCCAGTTGAAATTTTTATCTTCAAATCCCCATTCGCTTTCCAGAGAATATACTTCATCCTTCAATTCATCTGGACGATCTCCTCCATACCCTTTTAAATAATTAAAAGAGTGTCTTTTACCTTCGTAGGGAAACAAACTTAACCTTATCCCTTCAATATAAGACTTTCTTTTTGTTACTACTCCTGGAGTAAGGTATCCATAAAAACCTTCCTTTTCCCTACCCCATAAGACTACATAATTAAGTTTTCGATTAAAAGCATTAGCTTCTAATAAACCTCCTTTTAAAAGTTCTCCAGGAAATGACAGCTTAGAAAAATTCTTATAGAAATCGAAAGCGCGCAGATTGAACTCTTCAAAGTTCCAAATCTTACCATCATTTAATCCTACAGTGTAGTTAGTAAGTTTTTGACTTTTACCATATTTAGCTACCCTTAAAGAACCGTCCATATCTCCATAAGGAGTAGGCCCTAAAAAGCCTAACCATTCACTAAAGGATAAAGTCTGTCTTTCTAATTTACTTACCTCTTTACCCTTATGGTAAGTGTGCCAGTCAACAATGTATTTAAATTTAAATGGCTCCTCCTCAATAACCAATAACTTCTCCTTTTTTGTAACCAGAATTTGCGGAGGTATTATCTTTACATTAAATGTCCATCTTCTATTTTCCTCCCACAAATGAAAAAAGGTTGAACCTATACTCTTAGCGGTAACCATTACTCTATCATTATCTATCCTGCTTACATCTATCTTCTCAACTCTCTCAACTAAGTACTTAACTATAGATTTTCCTTCTAAAATTAGACTTTTATTTACCTCTATCTCTACTAAGGTCTTAGGTTGGGTACTGTAGAGTTCATCGGTAAGACGCAAGACTCTTACTTTTTCTTTCTTTGTTATTTTAACTATTTTAGGGGTGGGGATTTTCTTTTTTTCAGAAGTGATTTTTTTTGCTAATTTTTTTATTCTCTTTTCTTGGAGGATCTTTTTTTCAAACTTATCTAATAATTTACTTATCATTTTTCCCCTTTTATCAGTCTGCTTTGATGTAAAGACTATCTTTTTTAATTGTAACTCTGTGTTTTTTTCTTCTTTAGGAAGGGGAGATTTTTCAACAGGAGTTATAACACTTTTTATAAGATGCAGGGGCTCCTCTTTATATGGATAAATTGAGTGAGCGAGTTTAAAGTAATGAATCGCGGTTTGATAATCATCATTCTCCAGAGCTTTTTTACCTAGTTCTAAAAGGTAATCATAGACAAGATCTTGGGAATAAGAATAAAGTGGAAGGATTAAAAAAATGCATATAGTTATGATTAATCCCTTTAGCATAGCAGCCAATCCTCATTAGTCCCTTACTTGTAAAATCCTAATATCCCCTAGACTATCTTTCAAAAAATCAATTTCTTTTACTAAAACATCTCCTTCTTCTAAATCGAATGTCGAAATTAAAGTATACCTTCCTGAAGGTAAGTCTTTAGAAGGTTTAATCGAAATAGGCACTTTATCGTTAGGAAAAGTATAAATATCTTGTATTTTTCCTCTATCCAAAACCATCCCTCTCTCATCCATTATGTAAAAATTTCCTCGACTGACAATAACTACATTACTTCGATTAACAAAATCACCTTTTATAGTACCTTCTTCTACTTTCAAGTTCTCCAAATCAGCCCTTTTTATACTGTCTTTTGCTTCTAGAAAGAATAAGGTGCCAATTCTTCCTAATATAACAATGTTTGCTCCTTCTCTCTCCTCTTCTATCTCTCCTAAAGAGGTCTCAAAAAATAAAACTGCATATCTTCCTCCCTCTATCTCAGATGGTATTTTTATAGAGTAGTTTACTCTTCTCTTGCCAAACGGTGGCAGAACAATCTCTTGAGGGGAAAAATTTATCCAGCTACTGCACGAAAATTCAGTTGTCCCTGGAGCAAAGAACTGCTTTGCTCCATCATAGGGAGATGTGTATAAAAAATCTTCCAGGTAAATCTTCACTTCTATTTTCTCAGAAGAGGGATTTTCTACTTTGATTGAACCGGTTATAGTTTCACCTCCTTTCACTTTTAGCTTGATCTTAGGAGTATCTATCCTCAGGTTAAAAGAGAAAGAAAACAAGGGAATAAACAACAATATTCCACAGATTATAATACCCCTCTTCATAATGTAATTAAAAAATTTGAATTAATACCCCGCCCTCTTTCTTTATTTATAGGGGGGTATATTGCTCAATAAAATTATTGTGGAGTCAATGTTAAGGTTATTGTTCCAGTATAAGTTCCTGCCGGCTTAGCTGTGGTAATAGACTCTACTCCACTAGCATCGCCACTTCCAGTTGCTATCCCATAGTAGATTCTTAACCAGCCTGGAGATATTTGAGATTTGTTGAAACTCCTGTTTGATTGGGCATAAGAATAATATCCTATT
Organism: Candidatus Omnitrophota bacterium; assembly: GCA_003644405.1. Lineage (GTDB taxonomy): Bacteria > Omnitrophota > Gorgyraeia > Duberdicusellales > 4484-171 > B7-G16. The sequence goes on from QNCE01000055.1 coordinate 4,889, forward strand.
TCATTAGCTGTGGTATCATCTAATTGTTGATTGAAAGATACGTTGATATTATTATCCAAGCTGTCCGTTCCAGCAGCATTTTTAATTGAACTTACACTATGAGTTATAATCCAATCAGAAACATTACCTGAGACACCGACATCTACTGCATAGTAACAATTAGCCCTAAAAATGTTGTTGGTAATATCATAAGATAATGTACCGAAATCAATGCTAGTCTGATTAGGATACCAATTACTCCCCTCAATTCTTGAAATCGATACACTAAGGTCTTCCACAGGAGAAATTGTGGCGCTGATAGTAATACTCTTTGAGGACTGGGTTAAACCTGGTAGAGCTAAACCAAGAATTATCACTAAAGAACCTATTGTTTTTAACCACCCTCTCATCTCTACTCACCCCCTTTTAAGAGAATTTGACAATTTTTTGAATTCGTTTTCGTTATGGTAATCCATTAACTTTAGACCACCTCCTTTCATCTTTCCGACAGAGAATAAGTTACAGTTGTAGAATAATTACCTGCTAAAATCTCTAAGGAAGGGACCAATTTATAAATGATTCTAAAGGAAGCTGGTTCCCCATTTGCATCGGATAAAAAGATAACATCTTCTTTACCACCTGTAGCTTCAAAACTCGGATACAAAATTTCTCCCTTTCCTTCCAATAGTTCCCCTCTCATAAGTAAATATTTAAAAGGTATGGTGTTACCTTTTTCGTCGGTAAGAGGACCGGTTATCCTTTGGCTAACCTGATAAGGTCTTCTTAAATTGCTATCTATCCTTATAATTACCTCCCTCTCCTGAGGTGGAAAATCCGGTCTTAAACCATAGAAAGATAGCCCTTGAGTCATTACATTTATATCAAACTTCTTTTCTATTTCTATCTCCAAATCCACAGGAATAAGTTTCTCTTCTCCATCTTGATTAATTCTATAAATCAACCTCCCTCGGTAAATACCAGCCTCCAAATTTTTCACTTCGCCTTCATCAAGAAGAAAATTAACTTTAAACTCATCAGAGCCTTCCCTTGATCTATAGATAAGCAACTCTTTCCTCCCCAATATAGTTGGTGTTAATACTTCTCCCTTGCCTTTCAAACTTTCGGAGATATAAAATTTTAAAATACCCTCCGGCAACTTCATACCTTTATAATTTTCAGGAAATGCCTCTAGAATCTGATAAACATTTAAATCTTTCCCTACCCGGCTTTTTAAAGATACCTTTAGATAACTTGAAAGAGTATCTTTGGTTCTGGTGCTTAATTTTAAAGTATTTCCAGGAAGGTAGATTTTAGCTTCAAGTTTTAACCTAGCATCGAATTCTATATTAAATATAACGGTCTTGGGAGAACCTTGTTTAGGTTCTAAAACATACCCAATCCTTCCAAAAAAGTAACCCTGTGTGGTTAATTTTTTACCATTGAATATATAAGCAACTTTAAAAGAGTCCGGATTACCTGTATTATCAGAAACATATAAAGTATCTTCTCTAAAACTCAATGGTTTAAGAATGGTATTGTATAAACTACCCCGGCTGTTAGAACCTCTTATAGTATAAAAAAATACTACCTCATCCTTAAGAGGAGTCCCCTTTTCGCTAACAATCGGCTCTAACAGGATCTGCTTTACCTGATAAGGTGTTGTATCGGTTGAAGTTATCTGTATCTTTAATTCTATTGTAACTACCGAACTTGAATCTACCCTCCCGAAATTTAAAGACTGTCCCCCTTGAAAGGAAGTGACTGAAAGATCAATGGTTGCTTGTGCAACAAAGGGATAAATAATACCTCCTATTACAAGCAGAATTAATCTCTTGCTCATCTTTTTAAAGATTATTAACTTATAATTTTTATCACACTCAACATCCAAAGTCAAATTAAGGTGTCAAGGTAATTGTTATTGTTCCTTTATAGGTTCCTGCAGATTTAGCAATAGTAATAGGTTTTACTCCACTAGCATCGCCACTTCCGGCTCCTATCCCATAGTAGATTCTTAACCAGCCATCTTCAAGAGATGCTTTGTCAAAACTGATTCCATTACTTTTGATGAAACTTAATTCAGCTAATTTCTCCTGATTATTATCATTATTTTGTTTTACAAAAACCACATTTATATTCTCATCTAGGATATCTATACCGTTAGTTACAGAACTCACAGTATGAGTTACACTCCAATCGTAATCATTAGAAAATATTCCTACATCTATCGCATAATAACAGGAACTCCTAAGTATATGAAATCCAGGATCATAAATTAAACTACCGAAATTTACCTCTGAATCGCTTTGCCAGTTATCATTCTCAATCCTTGTTACATTTACCTTCAACATACTTATCCTAGGTATATTAACTCTAACTTCTATGTCAGCAGGATTAACTACATCCTGGATTTTGTCTCCCCCTGAAGGATGTGAAGTAAAGTAACTTACTCCTATAGCTTCTTTAAATGTGGTTAAAGCTTCTGGAGAAGAATTTACTCTCCAATCCCTTTCTTTATCTATATTAAACCAATAAAACGCCTTTATTTGAGGATACTTATCTTTTATTTTTTGAAATGCTTCCCTTATCCATTCATCTTTAAGCTCTCCTTCGCTAGAGGCAAACTCTCCTAGCATAATTGGCTTATCTCCAAAGATATCAGGATTTTGGACAATATTTTGATATATCTCATAAAAAATCTGATCAAAGTCTGTCCAAGGCCAACCCCAATTATAACCATCTAATCCTATCCAATCTACATAGTCTTTACCTGGATAATATTTTTCAAGAACCTCTAATTCATCAGGAGTGTAGTTCGGAGACCAGACAAATTTAACATTGGTGGCTCCCACTTCATTACGAAAGATATTATAAACATGTTTAAAAGCTTCTTTATACTCCTGAGGCTTATCCTGCCAGGAGTACCATCCAGAGGTTCGGGGGTTATCATCCTGAATCATTTCATGTCCGAAACGGAGACGAATCTCATCACCCCATTGTTTAGCCTGATAGGCGTAATTCCTTAAATAACTATCATAAACACCTTGATTAATATCTTCTAGATTCACCCATGGCTCCAGAGTTATATGTAAGGTCGTTTTAGTATCATACCCATCATGATAGCGAACATTGTCATTTAAGAAATTAGTATTGAATGGCGGCTGATAAAACCGGCTCCAACCTTCGTACCACAAGACAGAACTTATATCTTTTCCGATCATATCTTCAAATTCATTGATTACACCCTTTGTAGGAGGGTTTTGGCCAAAAAAAGCGCCTATTTCACATTCAGCAAGCACACTTAATGGTAAAATGAGAAATATTCCTCCTATTTTTAATACCTTTCCCATGGCCCAAAAGAGTGAATAATAAATTGTATCAATTATTCTAAATAAACTCAAGTAGATACCCAAGGTTTTGTTTTATAACTCTCACCCCCTTCAAATAAAAAAGGCCACGTTTATCCGTGGCCTTTCTAAATATTTTTTCCAAATTGTTATTTACCTAATCATTAGTTTAAACCATATTTAATCGTCTTTTTCAAGGTTAAAGAAACAAAATTTTGTTTTATTTAAATGAAGAAAGGTTAAATTTTGGCCAATTTTTCGTACTCGGAAAGATGTTTTATCCTTTTAA
>QNCE01000056.1 GCA_003644405.1 Candidatus Omnitrophota bacterium
AAGGTGGGAGAAAGCAGGTAAGATAAGGAGGGCTAAAAGAGATTGGCGAGGTTGGAGGGTGTATACTCAAAAAGAATTAGAAGAGTTAAAAAATTTTCGTAACTCTCTCTATTGAAGAAGGAGGAGATATGAAGGTAGGAAGATTTTTGACTTTTTTATTGGGGATAATGGTATTGAGCGTATTTTCTTCTCTGGTATTGGCTCAAGAAGATAAAGAGGAGGTGTTTCCCCAGGTTTCTATAGGAGAAGAAGCAGGAACTTATACTTTAGGGAAAGGAGATGTTGTAGAGATTACGGTAAGGAATCAACCCGAGTTTAGTGGCCAATTTGCAATAGGTCCTGATGGAAATATTCAGTATAAGTTTGTAGGAGACATAAAAGCCGAAGGTTTAACAAAGGAGGAGTTGAAAGAGTTTTTAACTAAGAAGTTAGAAAGATACGTAAAAGTTCCTGAGGTAAGTGTTTCTATCGTGGCTTACCGCAGTAAATTCGTTTATATATTAGGAGAGGTAGCTAGACCTGGTAAATATCCTATGAGAGGAGATACTGTATCTTTAAGAGATGCAATAATTGCTGCAGGACTGCCTACTCCTGACGCTGCTTTAAGAAGAGTATATGTGATTAAACCTGATACAAAGAAGCCAGTTTATAGAAAAGTAGATATCTACTTACTTCTCTATAAAGGAATACTTAAAGATAATTTAACTTTAACTCCTGGAGATTTGGTAGTTGTTCCTTCAACTATACCTAGCGAGATAAATAGAGCTTTAGGTAGGCTTCTTTCACCTTTAACCAGAGCTGCGGTAGTGGAAGATTTAATTGATGGAAGTAGATAATTATCTAAGCTGGTTTTGTTTATTACCTTATAGATTAAGATAAAAGCAATAAAGTTAGGGTAATTTTTAAATAGAATAGGAGGAATTATGGAAGAACAGAGACAAAAGTTTAATCTTCAGGAATATTGGAATATGTTTCTCAGAAGAAAATGGTTCTTTATTGTTCCTTTGATAATACTTTATCTATCTTTTCTTGTGAGTAGTTATTTTCTTCCTAAGATTTATGAGGCAAAAGCAACAATCTTAATTGAGGAGAAAAAAGTTGTTAGTCCTCTCCTTAGAAACTTAGCAATACCTACTACTGCTGCTCAAAGGCTAAATGCTTTAAGAGAGGAGATTTTAGCATGGCCACGCCTATTTCAACTGGTAGAGAAATTAGAACTGAACAAAGATATTCATAGCCATCTGGAATTAGAAAGGCTCATATCCACTATAAGAAAAAATATCACTTTGAGGATGAGATCTAATGAGATAATAACAATTTCCTATCGAGGAAAAGATCCCAAAAACACTCAAAAGTTAGTAAATACTCTGTGCGAAATTCTTATTCAGAGAAACGTTGTCTCTCAAGTGGAGGATACAGAATCTGCTATCGACTTTATAAATGAACAGTTAGCTATTTATAAGAAAAAGCTCGATGAATCAGAAGCCGCTTTAAGAAAATTTAAAGAAGTCTACGGACTTTACAAAGTTCCATTGGCTGATTCTCTCCATGTTGGAGCGTCTAAATCTGGAAATGTATCTCCAGAAAATGCTTCCTTTAAAATTCCTTTAATGCAAATAAATAAAGAATTAGGAGAGTTAGAGGCAGAGTTAGTAATAGCATCGGTAGATTGTACTGATGAACATCCTCGAATTAAATCTTTAAAGAGAAGAATTGCTTCTTTGAAAGAGAAACGTAAACAATACATTGAGAAGATAGCTAACAAGGTAGGAGTTGACCCTATTTCCTATGTAGATATAGCTGATTCTTTCCCTCGTCAACAAGAGGAGTTAGCACGTCTAACCAGAGATAAAGCAATCAATGAAAGAATATATGCTATGCTCCTAGAGCGACTAGAATCAGCTAAGATTACAGAGCGATTAGATAATTCTGAGAACAGGACTAAGTTTAGAATTATCGAACCTGCTCGACTTCCTTTAATTCCTGTTAAACCAAATAAACTGAAACTTAATCTATTGGGGTTAATTTTAGGAGGAATGGTGGGATTTGGATTTGTATATCTTTTAGAGTCCACCGATACATCTTTTAAAAGCGCAGATGAGTTAAAGAGTTTATTTAACTCGCCTGTATTAGGAACAATTTCTAAGATAGTTACTGAAAAGGACTTAGAAGAGAGGACAAACAATGTAAAAAAGATATTTTTAGTTTTTCTTCTCATATTTTTTCTTACTACTCTCTTGGTTATCTTTATAAGTAAGATAGGGCTTAATTTCTTAAAATACTTTGGTTAGTTTAAATTTATGGGTATCTAATTTATAACCTGTATTTCTAATGTATGAAGCATTTTATGGTTTAAAAGAAAGTCCTTTTAATGTTACTCCTGATTCTAAGTTTTTCTTTCCTAGTGAAAAGCACACAGAAGCTTTAGATAGTTTAATATACGCTATCAACGAAAGGAAAGGATTTGCCGTTATTACAGGAGAGATTGGTTCAGGAAAGACAACTGTATGGCACACCCTTTTAAATAGATTGGATTCAGGCACCAAACTTGCTCTCATTACCAATACTCATCTTACACCAAAGCAGATGGTTATGGCTATATTAGATGATTTAGAAGTTTCTTTTAAAGACCGATGGACAAAAGTGCGACTTCTTACTCTTTTAAACAAATTCCTCTTAGAGCAAGCCTCTTTAGGGTTTAATGTAGTATTAGTTATTGACGAGGCTCAGAATCTTTCTGCTAGTGTTTTGGAAGAGGTAAGGATGCTTTCCAATTTAGAGACAGATAGGGAAAAGTTAATACAAATTATTCTTATGGGTCAACCTGAATTGAAAGAGATTTTAGAGTTAGAGGAACTTAAGCAACTTCGACAACGTATTGCTGTCTACTATCATATCTATCCATTGAGCGAATCAGAAACTAAAAGTTATATAGAACACCGCCTAAAGGTAGCAGGATATAACGATAATATTTTTTTATTTACTTCTTCTGCTTTAGAACATATCTATCTATACTCACGAGGAGTACCTCGTTTAATAAATACTATTTGTGATCGCGCGCTCCTTACAGGATTTGTAAGGGGAAGGAAGTTGATTACTGAGGAAATTATAGATGAGGTGTCTAAAGAGTTGGAACTCTCAGAAGCTTGTTCAGTAGTATCTAAATAAAAGAAGGAGGTGAAATAATGGGAAAGATTAGCGAGGCACTAAAGAAAGTGATGGAGGAGAGAGAAAAACAGAAGCAACTTCAACGAGAAGCTATTATGAGAGCAAGCGTAGAAAGAAAAGAAGAAAAAAGCCCAAAGGAATCTTCTCCTCAAAAGGCCAAAAAGATTCCTTTAGAAGAAAGATTTAAAATTAAAGAACAACTCTACATAGTTAAACCTAAAGATAATTCAGAGATAGATGCACGAGTAGTAGTTTATTCTGATTACTCTTCTCCAATTTCAGAGCAGTATAGAATCTTACGCACCAACATTAAATCTTCTCTTACTAAAGCAAGGGCTTCTAAAAAAATATCGACTACTAAGCCAGCTACTTCTCCCTATATATTTACAATAACGAGCGCTCTCCATGGAGAGGGTAAAACTGTGACCGCAGTAAATTTAGCAGTAGCTTTAGCATCTGATTTAGAGAGTAGAGTGCTTCTTATCGATTGCGACCTTCGTAACGGGGAAATCCATAAGCTTTTAAATCTAAATTATAAACCAGGGTTATCGGAAATCCTCACGGGAGATTTTGATTGGTCAGTAGCTCTACACCGCACTCTTATTAGAAATCTTTTTATAATACCTCGAGGGCAGCCGCCTTCTAACCCTTCAGAACTTTTGGGATCAAAGAAGATGCGATTGATTTTAGAAAGACTCAAAGTAGAAGAGTTTACTTATATAATTTTGGATACGCCCCCTCTTTTGACTTTCACTGATGCCACAATCTTGGGTGTTCAGACCGAAGGAGTAGTAATGGTAGTAGAAGCTCAACGCACACGAGCGCATATTGTGAAAAAAGCAAAAGAATTTCTTGAGCAAACTCATAGTAGGTTCTTAGGATTTATTCTCACCAAAGTAGATCATTATACTCCTGATTTTTATGGTTATTACTATCATTACCATTATAAGAGTGCTGGAGTAGGAAGTTAAAGATGGCCGAGATAGGAGAAAGACTGTTTGGTACTGATGGAATAAGAGGCATTCCTGGTAGGTATCCCTTGACTGATGGGATGGTGTTTAAGATAGGATGTGGAATAGCCAGATTTCTCTACTGCACTTGTAAGAGAAGCCCCCTTAAAGTAGTGATTGGCAAAGACACCCGTCTCAGTGGTCAAAGGATTGAAAGCATCTTAACCAATGCTATTGCCTCATATGGGATAGATGTAGTTTCTGTGGGTATCGTACCTACTCCTGCCTTAGCTTTTCTGGTAGAAAAGTATTCCGCAGGGATGGGAATTATGATTTCTGCTTCCCATAACAAGCCTACGGATAACGGAATAAAGTTCTTTCGAGAAGAGGGGATTAAACTTTCTTCGCAAGAAGAGGAATGGATAGAACAACTCATTATGGGAGGGTTGATATACACCTCTAATGGAATAACTCCTTCTAGGAGAGGTTATGTGGTTGAAGAAAAGAGAATGATTTCTTCTTATATTAACTTTTTAAAATCCACCTTAGAAAGTACTGAAATCGATGGATTAAAAATAGTTTTGGATTGTGCATGGGGAGCTACCTCTGTAGTAGCTAAAAAACTTTTTAAGAGTCTAAAAGTTAAGGTGCTTTCTTTAAATGATTTACCAGATGGAAAACGAATAAATGCAGGAGGAGCTCTTAACCCTGCTTTTTTAAAAAAAGTCATTATAGATAATGATGCTGATGTAGGATTTGCTTTCGATGGCGATGGAGACAGATTGATTGTAGTGGATGAAAAAGGAAATGTTTTAGATGGTGACTATATAATGGCAATAATGAGTATCTATCTTCTCAATAAAAAAAGGCTTTCTAAGAATACTTTAGTTACCACAGTAATGAGCAATTATGGGCTCACTTTAGCTATGGAGAAGGTAGGAGTAAATGTTATTCAAACCAAAGTAGGAGATAAGTTCATCTTAGAAAGGTTAATTAAAGAAAAAGTTAATTTTGGGGGAGAGCAATCAGGACATATTATATTTTTAGATTACTTACCTACCCCCGATGGTATTCTCACCGCTCTTCAACTTCTTAAGGTAATGAAAGAGACAGCCAAACCTTTAAGTATTTTATCCAAAGTTATGTATAAGCTACCTCAGGTTCTTGTAAATGTTCGAGTAAGAGAAAAAATACCTTTTGAGCGTATTCCTGCTATAAATCAAGCGATTACACAAGCCGAATCTCAACTTAACAGTAGAGGTAGAGTTCTTCTTAGATATTCTGGTACGGAGTCGTTAGCAAGAATTATGGTAGAGGCGGATAGTTATGAGTTAGTAAAAGAGGTTGCCCATAATTTAGCAGAAGTAGTTAAAAGAGAAATTGGTATAGGAGATTGGAGTAGTAGTTATGCTTAAGAAAGAAATTTTTGATGAGTTTTACTTAAAAAGAGCCACTCAGCTTAAGCGAAATTTTAGTTTAATGCGTCGCGGAGTTAATATAATAGATCCTTTTACTACCTATATAGGGGATAATGTGAAAATCGGGAAAGGCACAACCATTTATCCTTTAACTGTAATTGAAGAGGGAGTAAGGATTGGCAAAGAATGTTCTATTGGTCCTTTTACTCGACTTCGCAAAGGCACTCATATCAAGGACAATGTAGTTATTGGCAATTTTGTTGAAGTTGTGCGTTCTACAGTTTCTAAAGGGAGTAAAGCAAAACACTTAACCTATTTAGGAGATACCTTCGTAGAAGAAAATGTAAATATTGGTGCAGGGACTATTGTTGCTAATTACGATGGGAAAGAGAAACATAAGACTAAGGTAAAGAAAGGAGCTTTTATTGGAAGTGGAACGATTTTGGTTGCTCCAGTGAAAGTGGGAAAATCAGCTGTAACAGGAGCAGGAGCTGTAGTAACTAAAAATCATAATATCCCCGATAATACCGTAGTAGTTGGAGTTCCTGCACGAATATTTAAAAAGCACAGAGAAAAATCGGTTCATAGCTCTTAGTTGGTAGTCGTATGAGGGAGGATAAAATTAGCATAAAATTTAATTTTGAAGATTTAGGTGTGTGGCGCAAAGCAGTGAGTTTTGCGAGAGAAGCCGTTGAGATAGTAGATAAAATAAAAACTACTCGCAAACATTGCAGATTAATAGAACAATTGGAATCTGCATCAACATCTGTGGCATTAAACATAGCAGAAGGGAAGGGTAGGTTTTCTAAAAAAGAATTTATACAATTCTTATATATAGCAAGAGGCTCCTTATATGAAACAATAACATTACTGATAATATTTCATGAGAATGGATGGATTGAGAAAAGAAATTTAGAAAAGATAAAGGTGTCAGGAGAGGAAATAGAAAAGATGCTTTCTACTCTAATCCGTTCCATTCGTAATTCTATAAACTAAATGCTATCAATTAAGAACTATGAGCTACGAACTAAACACTAATCTATCATGTGTGGAATAATTGGTTACATTGGAAACAAAGAGGCAACACCTCTTATTTTAGAGGGATTAAAAAAATTAGAGTATAGAGGTTATGACTCTGCAGGAATAGCAGTTTTGGAAGGAAGTTCTCTTAAGGTTCACAAAGAGAGAGGAAAAATTTCGACCCTGATAGCTTCGTTTGACGGGAATCGATTTAAGGCAAGAATAGGTATTGGTCACACTCGTTGGGCAACTCATGGAGAACCTTCTAAAGTGAATGCTCATCCCCACCTTGATTGTCAAGAAAGAATTGCAGTAGTGCATAATGGAATAGTAGAGAATTATCAGAGTTTGAGAGAAAAATTGTATTCTAAAAGTCATAGATTTAGGTCTGATACAGATACAGAGGTTATTGCCCATCTTATTGAGGATCATCTACAAAGAGGGAAGAAACTTTTGGAAGCTGTATACGCCAGCTTAAAAGAACTTCAGGGAACCTATGCTTTGGTGATAATGTGTAAGGATTTCCCCGATAGATTAATAGTAGCCAGAAACGGGTCTCCTCTGATTTTAGGAATAAAGGAAAAGGAAAAATTTGTAGCTTCTGATATTCCAGCTCTCCTTAAATATACGAACGAAGTTATTGTGTTGGATGATTACCAAGTAGCGGAACTCACTCTCGATAGATTAAGAATTACTGATTTGAAAGGAAGAGAGTATCCTGCTCGTTCTATGAGAGTTAACTGGACTTTAGAAGAGACAGAGAAAGAATCATTTTCTCATTTCATGTTAAAGGAGATTCATGAGCAACCTAAAAGGATAGAAGCTCTCTTAAACTGCTATGTGAATTGGAAGACTTTAGATATAAATTTTAACACCGCCTCTTCCTTTTTTAATTTCTCTAAAAGAGAGTTAAAGAAGGTAGACAGGATTCTTATTCAGGCTTGTGGGACGTCATTCCATGCCGGACTCCTAGGAAGATATTTACTCAACTTATTCTCCCACATTCTCTGCGATGTTCAAATTTCATCAGAATTTAGATACCAACCCTTAGTTACTTCCAAAAACACACTTGTTTTAAGTATTACCCAATCAGGAGAAACAACCGACACTTTAATGGGCCTAAGATTGACTAAGCTACGCAGGCTAAAGACACTCTCTATATGTAACGTGGTAGGAAGTAGTATTGCTCGAGAATCAGATAGCGTAATATACACCCATGCTGGTCCAGAGATTGGGGTTGCTTCCACTAAAGCTTACACAGCTCAAATGTTAGTTCTTTATCTTTTAGCTATTCATTTGGGAGAAATAAGAGGTCAAATCACACCTCACTTTAAAGAAAGATTACTCTTAACTTTAAAAAAAGTTCCTCGCCTTATGGCAGAGATTCTAAAGAGCGAAGGCGAAATTAGAGAATGTGCTAAAAGATATTCTCAAATAAAGGATTTCCTGTTCTTAGGAAGAAGCTTAAATTACCCTAACGCTTTGGAAGGGGCTCTTAAGCTTAAAGAGATTGCTTATGTGCATGCTTCCGGACATCCTGCAGGAGAGATGAAGCACGGCCCTATTGCTTTAATAGATCAAAATGTAGGAGTGGTAGCTATTGCACCGTTTGATGATGTTTATGAGAAGATGTTTTCCAACATAGAAGAAGTTAAGGCAAGAAAAGGAAAGGTTATTGCTATATGCTCTCAAGGAAACACTGAACTTAAAACACACTGTAACGAGGTTTTCTATGTACCAGAAATTGATGAACATTTTTATCCACTACTTATAGCTTTACCTTTACAACTTTTTGCTTACTATGTGGCATTAGATCGAGGATGTGAGATAGATCAACCTCGTAACTTAGCAAAAAGTGTAACTGTAGA
>QNCE01000057.1 GCA_003644405.1 Candidatus Omnitrophota bacterium
GTTGTAGTAATAAGAAGGGAGAGTAAGATGAGAAGGTTTATCCTATTTGTAACTTTAATTTTTTTGAGTGGTTTTTTAGGAGCCTTCCTCTTAAAGATTACTTCTTTGTCTGCGTCCTCTCCAGAAGGAGGATGTCCTATTGAGGTGGAGTCTACTCCCAGTGTGGTTTACGATGAGGTTTGGTATGCTTTAAAAGGAGTTATCACTACTGAAGAGGGAATGGGGAGGATTAATTTTTCTACCAAGCAGGTTTCTGTTAAGGGAAAAACTTATAATTTAAGCGAAGTAGTCTCCGGGAGGATTTCTCAAGTGAAAGAGGAGGGCAAAGATGGGGAAGGTGAGGGGGGCGGAACTTACAATACCATAGACTTTTTCCCTAAGTTGAAGGTAACACAATGGAGAGTAGAAGGACATATTCACTTTCCCAAATAAGCTTGGCTCTTTCCTTTTTAATAGGAGGAGTCCTTTTAGGATTTTGGGTAGGTAGCCTTCTGCAGAATTGTTTCTTTTCCTGTGAAAGAAAAGGTAACCAGTTGAGGTCAGATATAGCAAGGACTATCAGGCTAAAGAGGTTAGAAGCGATAGAGAACGCTAAAAGAATGTCAAAGAATACTTACCAATTTTTTGTAGAAGTTCCTGATAAAGTTCCTAATGAAGATAGTGATAGCAATAAAGGAGGAGGGAAATTATGAGAATAAAAATTATAGTTGTTATACTGATTACGTTAGGGGGTTTAATTTTTCTTATTAGAAAAGGTCTGGCTTCTTACTCTAACCAGCCTTCTTCTAATGTAGGAGTTTGTTATGAGGAGAATTGGGAAGCAACCCAGTACTACGTATTGAAACAGGAGGGCACCAATTTTAAGTATGAAGAGAAATCCCAACCTACACTTGGTGTTTTTCAGGTTCTAAATGATGTAGTGGTCACCAAGTGGGAGGTTACAGGATCACTTAAGTACGCTAAAGAATGAGAGCATTTACTGTTCTTGAGCTTATTCTGGTTTTGATAATTTTAGGTATCCTTATGAGTTTAGGAGTTATTACTTTTAATAAATGGGCAGAGAGGGAGTACGAGGAAAATATGAAGGTAAATCTACGGATTATCCAAAGAGCTCTCCATGATTATAAGGTTAGAACAGGAGCTTGCTCTACCGATTACAAAACTTTAGGGATAGATAATCCGGAAACAGTAGACAAATTTTATTCCTACCAAATAGAATGTGCTCCTTCTATAAGAATTTCTGCAGTAAGAAAAAATAATCCCCAGAAATGTTTTCAGGTTGGAATTATAGGTGAAATAAAAGAGTGTGAGTCTAAGTTTTAATAAGCTAATAAGGATAAGAAATTGACTTTACTCTTTGAATAAAGTATAATAATTTAAATGAGAAAAGTAGTGATAGCTATATTTTTTATTTTTTTATCTTTACTTTGTTTAGCTCAGGAGAAAATTATAAAGATAGAGATAGAAGGCAACAGAATTATAAGTAACGCTACGATAATTTCCAATATAAAGGTAAGAGCTAACCAGCCTTATAATGAGAACATAATTAATGAAGATATTAAGTCCCTTATGAGTTTGGGTTATTTTGATAATGTAGAAGTGAAAAAAAAAATAACTCCACAAGGGATAATAGTAAAATTTAAATTGAAAGAAAAACCTATCCTTAAAAAGATTACTATAGAGGGAGCAAAACATATCAGTAGAAGGCAGATAAAAGAAGTAATGGGTCTAAAGGAAGGAATTTTTTTAGATGAAGTGGAAGTAAAAGATGCGCTTTTAGCGGTCAAAGATCTTTATCGAAAAAAGGGATTTACTGAGGCAAAAGTCACTTACGAAGTTGATGTTAAAAAAGATACCAATGAAGCTCATCTTAAAGTAATAATTAGTGAAAAAGGAATAGTAAAGGTTAGGAAGATAATTATAAAAGGTAATGAAGCTTTTTCTACTAAGAGAATTAAGAAGTTAATAAAGACCAAAGAAGCATGGTTTTTCAGAAGAGGTATTTTTAAAAAGGAGGTTTTAGAAGATGATATAGAGCGAATTAAAGATTTCTATAGAGAGCAAGGTTTTAGTGATGTAGAAGTAAGTTCCAGTTGGGACACCTTAGATGGAAAGATTTTTGTTACTATAAAAATTAAAGAAGGAAGGCGTTACTATATAGGTAAGGTTAATATAGAAGGAAATAGAGAAGTATCAGATGATGAAATTAAGAAAGTTATAAAACTTAAGGAAGGAGATATCTTTACCAAAACTAAAGTAGAGAAACAAGCTTTAGATATCCAAGCTATCTACTTTGATAAAGGTTATATTTTTGCTCAAGTAACTCCTTTAAGTTATGTTAATCCCCAAACTAAGAAAGTAGACGTTACATTTCATATCGTAGAAAATGAGGTAAATTATGTAGAAATGATTCACATAAGAGGTAACCAGAAGACAAAGGATAAAGTTATACGTAGAGAGTTAAGAATATACCCGGGAGATAAATTTGAAGGGACAAAGATTAAGAAGTCTCGTCAACGGTTAGAAAATTTAGGTTTTTTTGAAGAGGTAAGGTTTGATACTGAACCAGGTTCTAAACCAAACTGGCAGAATTTGATTGTGGAAGTCAAAGAGGCAAAAACAGGCTATTTAAGTTTTGGAGGAGGTTATTCCTCAGTAGATGAATTCATTGGATTTATAGAGTTGCGTCAGCGTAACTTTGATTACAAAAATTTCAAAACTTTTACAGGAGCAGGTCAAGATTTAAGTCTCTACGGTAGCTTTGGTACTCTTGCTGAGTCTTATGAGATTAGTTTCACTAATCCTTGGATATTTGATACACCTATTTCCTTTGGTTTTGATGGCTATAAAAGACAGCATGAGAGAGAGGAGGATGTGGGATATGCTTATGAGAGTAAAGCTCGAGGAGGAGCGATAAGGTTTGGGAGAGAATTTACTGACTATCTTAAAGGGGGAGTGGCTTATAGATTTGAGAAAATTCAGATAAGTGATGTAGTAGAAGATGCAACACAAGATTTAAAAGAGGAAGAGGGAAGCTGTGACCTTTCTAGTTTAGAGCTTAACCTATCTTGGGATACAAGGGATAATGTGTTTAATCCTACTCAAGGTATTTATTTTTCTAACTCTTTTCAGGTTACAGGTGGCTTTTTAGGAGGAGATAAGGATTTTACTAAGTTACTTGCTCGTCTTAGTTTTTACTTTCCTATAAAAAGTAAGTCAGTGATAGAATTAAAATTAAGAGCGGGTATAGCTAATCCATTCTCTGACACAGAAAAAGTACCTATCTATGAGAGATTTTTTGCAGGAGGTTCTTCCACTATCCGAGGATACCATGAGAGAAAAGTAGGACCTATTGATCCAGTTACAGAAGATCCTATAGGAGGGGAGGCACTATTTGTGTATAACACAGAGTATACATATTCTTTGACAGATTTTTTAAAATTAGCTGTTTTTTTTGATACAGGAAACGTGTGGAAGAAACGTAGTGATTTTTTAAGCGGAGGGTTTAAATCAAGTGTGGGCTTAGGTTTGAGAGTAAAGACTCCTATTGGGCCTATCAGTGTAGATTATGGTTGGCCTCTTAATAAAGAACCGGGAGAGGAAAAGAAAGAAGGTAGGTTTCATTTTAATGTGAGCAGAGGGTTTTAGATGGGAGGAAGAGATGAAGAAATATGTATTAGTGGGAATACTCATTTGGGGTTTGATATTACCCATTAAGTGTTTTGCTCAAAATCTTAAAATTGGATATGTAGATGTTTTTGAAGTATTTAGAGAGTATGAGAAGACCAAAGATTATGATAAGATTTTAGAAAATAAGAAAAAAGCTAAAGAGAAAGAGTTAGAGAAAAAAAGAAATGAGATTAAAAAGATGCAAGATAAATTAGATTTACTTAAAGAGGAAGAGCAAAAGAAAGAGAGGAAAAGGTTAACTAAGGCAGCACAGGATTACCGTGAACAAGAGAGACAAGTAATTCTGGATTTAAAGAAAGAGAGAGATGAGAAGATGGAAGAAATCGTTAAAGATATAGAGAAAGTAGTAAAAGAGTACGCAGTTAAAAATAACTTTGATTTAATTATTAATAAAGGAGCTATAATATATGGGAAAGAGGGTATAGATTTGACAGAGACAATTCTGAAAATAATAAATCAGAGGTATAAAAAATGAAGTTTACATTAAGAGAGATTGCTAAAATTGTTGGAGGAGAACTTATTGGTGACCCTAATATAGTAATTACAGGAATTTCTGGAATAAAAGAGGCTAAAGAGGGAGACATCACCTTTTTAGCAAATCCTAAATATTTTCATCTTATGAAGGTTACAAAGGCTTCGGCAATAATTGTATCTAAAGAGATTACCGATACTAATAAGCCACTGATTAGAACAGATAATCCATCTTTAGCTTTCGCTAAAGTAGTTAGCTTGGTAGCCCCTAATGATGTAAAACATCCTCAAGGAATCCATCCTACAGCAGTTATAGCTAAAAGTGCTAAGTTAGGAAAAAATGTTTCGGTTGGTGCTTATACTATTATAGAAGAGGAGGTAGAGATAGGAGATAATTCCATAATCTATGGTAGTTGCTATATAGGTCATCATACTAAAATTGGTAAAGATTGTTTAATATATCCTCATGTTTCTATAAGAGAGAGAATTGAGATTGCTTCTAGAGTAATTATTCACTCAGGAGCAGTGATAGGGAGTGATGGATTTGGATTTGCTACGGTAAAAGGAGTACGGGAAAAAATCCCTCAGATAGGTACAGTAGTTATAGAGGATGATGTAGAAATAGGTGCTAATGTAACTATAGATAGAGCAAGGTTTGATAAAACAATAATTGGGAAAGGTACAAAAATTGATAATCTTGTTCAGATTGCCCATAACGTAATTATAGGAGAGAATTGTATAATAGTTGCTCAAGCAGGTATCTCTGGAAGTACTTCTTTGGGAGAGGGAGTAATTTTAGCAGGGCAGGCAGGGGTTGTAGGACATATTACTATCGGAGAAGGCTCTATCGTTGCTGCTCAGGCAGGGGTGACAAAATCAGTCCCTCCTCATACTAAAGTCTCTGGTTATCCTGCCAAACCTCATGATGTAGCTAAGAGAGTAAATGCTTGTGTGCAAAGACTTCCTCAACTTTATAAAAAAATAAAGGAATTAGAAGCAAAAGTAGCAGAATTAGAAAAAGTTTTGCAAAAGAAATGAAGAAACAGGTTACTATTGCAGGTAAAGTAGTGTTAGAGGGGGTAGGTCTTCATACAGGAAAAGAGGCAAAATTAGAATTTTTACCTGCTCCACCAAATTCTGGGATTTTCTTTCTAAGGAAAGACTTACCTGATCAGGTGATGATAAAAGCAGATTACTATAATGTAGTAGAACCTCATAAGTTTCCTCGACGAACCTCTGTAGGAATGGAAGGAGTCTATGTTCATACTATTGAGCATCTCATGGCTGCTTTGAGTATTTTAGGCATAGATAACCTTCAGATAAACATTTGGGGAGAAGAGATTCCTGGTATGGATGGGAGTGCTAAGGCTTTTGTGGAAGCTTTAGAAAGTGTGGGGAGAGTGGAGCAGGAGGCTTACAAAAGGTATATAACTATTAGAGAACCCCTATGGATAGAAGAGGACAACTCTAGTCTGACAGTTTTACCTAGCACAGATTTCAGAATTTCTTACACCTTAAAATATAATAATCCACTTATTAATACTAGATACATAGATTTAATTCTAGACGGATCCCTTAAAGGGGATATCTACAAAGCAAGAACTTTTTGTTTAGAGGAGGAGGTAAAGTCTCTCCTAGAGATGGGTTTAGGCAAGGGTTCTAATTATGAAAATACTTTGGTAGTAGCTAAAGATAGAATAATTGACAATGAGTTAAGAATAGAAGATGAATTTGTAAAGCATAAGGTTTTGGATTTACTAGGAGATTTATACTTAGCTGGACCCTTAAAGGGACACATAATCGCTATAAAAAGTGGTCATACTCTTAATATAAAACTAGTGAAAAAAATCAAAGAGTACCAGAGAAAAGCAACTTCGGGAGGAGTTAGTTCTTTTTCTAGTTATCTTCCTGCTTCTAGAGAACTTTCCGTAGAGGAAATAATGAAGATATTGCCCCACCGCTATCCTTTCCTCCTTATCGATAGAATTCTTTATCTTGATCCTGGCAAGAGAGCAGTGGGTATTAAAAATATTACTATCAATGACTACTTTTTTAAAGGACATTTTCCTAACCGCCCAGTTATGCCGGGAGTTTTAATCATTGAGGCTATGGCTCAAGTGGGAGGAGTTCTGATGCTTGCTAGTGAAGAGAATAGAGGAAAACTTGCTTACTTTATGGCTGCTAACGGCGTAAAGTTTCGCCGAACTGTAGAACCAGGAGATCAACTGGTTATAGAAGTAGTTGCAGGGAAAATTAAGAGTAAAACAGGGATAGTATACACTAAAGCTTTTGTGGATAATAAGCTAACTGCAGAAGCAGAGCTTATGTTTACTTTGGTTGAGTCTTAGCCTTCCTTAAAAACAATTTGCTCCCTCCCCTTTTTCTGATATAATAAGAAGCTATGGGAGTAGAAATTCACCCCAAAGCAATAGTCCACCCAGGAGCCTTCCTTGATGAAGATGTAAAAATAGGTCCTTATGCGGTAATAGAGAAAGATGTAAAAGTAGGTTCTTCCACAATAATTGGAAGTTTTGCTCAACTCTTAGGGAATACCGAAGTAGGAAAGAGCTGTAAAATTTACTCCTATGCAGTTATAGGTAGTGCTCCTCAAGATTTGAAGTACAAAGGAGAGAGAACCTTTGTTACTATTGGTGATAATAACATTATTAGAGAATTTGTGACTATAAATCCTGGGACAGAGGAGGGGAGTGTCACCTTAGTGGGAAATAATAACTTGATAATGGCTTATTCTCATATTGCCCATAACTGTAAGATTGGAGATAATAATATCCTAGCTAACGCAGCAACTTTAGCAGGACACGTAGAGATAGAGGATAGAGTAGTAATAGGAGGGTTGGTTGCCATTCATCAGTTCTGTCGGATAGGTAGTTACTCTATAGTTGGAGGATGTTCTAAAGTAGTTCAGGATATTCCTCCTTTCTCTCTATGTGATGGACATCCTGCAAAAGTATATAATGTAAATGTTATAGGATTAAGAAGGGCAGGGTTCTCCAAGGAGAAGATAGAGACATTAAGAAAAGCTTTTAAAATAATCTTCTTTGAAAAGCATACCTTTTCCTCTGCTCGAGAGATAATCTTAAATAAACTTCCTTCCTCTCCAGAATTAGATAAACTTTTAAGCTTTATTGCTTCCTCTAAAAGAGGAATTGCCAGATGAAAATTGGACTTCTGGCAGGAAACAGAAATCTCCCCTTGCTTTTTGCTAGCCAGGCTAAAAAAAATGACTTGGAAATAGTGGGAATATGTTTTAAAGGGGAAACTAATCCTGAAATTGTTAAGTTAGTAGATAAGTCTTATTGGGTGGATGTAGGAAGATTAGAAGAGGTGGTAGATATTTTCAAAAAGGAGAATATAAAAGATTGTGTAATGGTGGGTCAGATTAGTCCTTGGAGAATATTTAGGAGGAGAAGATGGGATGACTCTATTTTGGAGGTAGTAAAAGAAGCTGATTTTCGACCTCACTCGATTTTTTCTAAGATAATATATGCCTTAGAGAAAGAGGGATTTAGATTTTTGGATTCTACTTACTATTTAAAAGATAGTTTAGCTCATAGGGGAGTGATGAATAAGATAGAGCCTGGGAGAGAAGTTTTTTCTCAGATAGAATGGGGTCTTAAGATAGTTTCTAAGTACGTAGAGTTAGATGTGGGGCAGACTTTAGTAGTAAAGAATAAAGCAGTGGTAGCTATAGAAGCTTTAGAGGGTACAGATAGCACCATCAGGAGAGCTTATAAGATTGCTGGCAAAGGTTGTCTGGTGTTTAAGTTTAGTAAAAAAGACCAAGATTTAAGGTTTGATGTTCCTGTGGTAGGCATAGACACTTTGCACCTTTTGAGGAGAATAAGAGCTAAAGCTCTAATTTTAGAAGAGGGGAGAGTGATAATCCTAGATAAGAAGAAATTCCTAAACTTAGCAGATAGATGGGAGATTTCTATTATAGGAGAGAGAAAAGTAAATTAACTTTCTAAAGAAACTTAAGGAAGGAGGGAAAGATGGAAGAAAAA
>QNCE01000058.1 GCA_003644405.1 Candidatus Omnitrophota bacterium
ATTGTGCCTTTTCCTAATTTAGCAAGTTGCATAATCCTATCTGTTGTAGTTTTGGCAAAGCCATATTTAGAAAATAGAACTTCGGCAGCATCAAGAATCTCGTTTTTTCTTTTTTTGATAAGATTTTCGTTCTTTTCTCTTCTCTTCATAGACTGACCAGTCCGTCCATTTAAAATATACATTATCCTTTCCTTTTTGTCAAGATTTTCCTTAATCCCAAATTTTTCATTACCTGCCTGACGGTAGGCAGGCCTGCCCGCCGATACTTACATATGCTTTTAGCAGGCGGGGAAATTTGTCCGAAGGACCCCGCCCTTTCTACATCGTAGATTTTCTTCGTAGCAGAAAGGGCGGGGCTGGGTGATTTGCCTTTGTATCTTTTTGGTACAAAGCTATTCTGTAAACTATAACATTTTGAATAGTTACAAAGCTTTTCAAACTGGTGTACAAATTTTGGGTTTAAAATCAACCAATCCATTAGAACGTATCAACAAACAGTTACGCAAAATAACACGCAGATTAGGCTATTTTCAGAATCAACGCAGGCCGGATTATTTATTTATCTTGTCCTTAAAGAAGAAGGGGTTATTATAGACAGGGGGTTTTGAGGATGTGCCTATACAAAAACAGAAAAATGCTTCTTTAGAATTTGCGAATAAATATTGACAGTACTATTTGTTGTATCCAAAGGTAGGCTTGACTGCTCCAATGAAGTTAAGGTAGTATCTCTTAAAATTTGAATAAAAAATTATATGGTTGCGGGGGGCCGATTTGTATGCAATCTCCGCCAGAGGCGGAGTCTTTTATTTATTGCATCCAAAATTGTTTTCGCATAGTAAACAAGATAAAGATTACATAATATAGATTAAGATTAATAGAAATGGTTGCGGGGGGCCGATTTGAACGGCCGACCTTCAGGTTATGAGCCTGACGAGCTACCTGGCTGCTCCACCCCGCGAAAATTTAAATGATTAAAAAGATGGATTTAATTTTACCAATCTAATCCTTAATGTCAATAACTATTTCGCCTTTTTTCGCTACCCCTAGTTTCTCCCGTACCAACTTCTCCCAAAGAGCTGATTCACTTTGAAGCTTCTCTACATTGGTCTCCAAGGTTTTTATTTCCTTCCTTAAGTGAACAATCCTTTTTATAACTCTTTGATTCTCCTTCCTTAATCTCTTAAGACGTAAATAGGAAGGTAAATATACAATCCCAACTCCTACTAAGAGAATGAGAGAACTAATAATGAATTTCCAAAGTTTAAACGAATCTACGTTGAAGAATTTTACCCGCATATACTCCCTTTCTGCCTAATCTTTCCTCGATTCTTAAAAGTTCGTTATATTTTGCCACTCTATCGGTTCGAGAAGCACTCCCTGTTTTAATCTGCCCACAACCTGTAGCCACTGCCAGGTGGGCTATAGTAGTATCCTCAGTTTCTCCTGAACGGTGAGAAATTATTGCTGTATAGTTGTTAGCTAATGCCAATTTTGTCGTCTCCAAAGTTTCAGAAAGAGTACCTATCTGATTTACTTTTACAAGAATAGAATTAGCTACCCTTTCTTTTATCCCCTCTAATAAGAGTTCTTTATCGGTAACAAAGATATCATCTCCTACTATCTGTATTTTTTTTCCTAACTGGGCAGTAAGTTTCTTCCAACCCTTCCAATCATTCTCCGCTTGACCATCCTCTATGCTAACTATAGGGTATTTTTTTACTAAGCGCGAATAAAAATTAATTAAATAACCAGAGTTTCTAAACTTCCCTTCAAAAAAGTATTTGCCTCCTTTAAAAAAGGAACTACTAGCAACATCTAAAGCTAATGCCACTTCTTTTAAAGGTTTATACCCTGCCCTCTCTATTGCTAAAAGGATTAATTTCAATGCTTCCTCATTACGCTTTAAATTAGGAGCAAATCCACCTTCATCTCCTACACTTACTGAAAGTCCTTTTGTCTTCAAAATTTTTTTCAGAGTATGAAAAACCTCAGAGCCTGCCTGCAAAGCCCTCTTGAATGTAGAGAATCCTAAAGGAACAATCATAAACTCTTGAATATCTAAGTTGTTGTCAGCATGAACTCCTCCATTTAAAATATTCATAAAAGGTACAGGTAATAGATTCGCTCTTCTATTCAAAAACTCATATAAAGATTTTCTCTTTGAGACAGCAGAAGCTTTAGCTACCGCTAAGGAGACTCCTAAAATAGCATTTGCTCCCAAATGAGATTTATTTTTTGTCCCGTCTAAATCGAGAAGAATCTTATCTACCCTAACAAAGTCTGCTTCCTCTCCTTTAAGCCTTTTAGCAATTATTCGATTCACATTATCTACTGCCTTCCTAACTCCCTTCCCCAAATATCTTTTCTTATCGTTATCCCTCAACTCCAAAGCTTCTCGCTCTCCTTTGGAAGCTCCACTCGGTACCGCTGCTACTCCTAAACTTCCATCATCCAAAACTACCTCTACCTCAACAGTAGGGTTACCTCGAGAATCTAAAATTTCTCTTGCATATACTCTCTTTATCTTAGCCATATTCCCCTCCTAGGTTAAATAGCTAAATACTAATTGCTCCCTCTATAAAATCTTTAAATTTCCTCTTCTTAAGAGGTTTGCCTACCGCCTTTACAACCAACTCCTTTGATTCATAAACTTTTCCTCTATCTATCACTTTTGTACCTTTTATAGTATATCTTCCTGGACGAGGCGCAAGAAGTTGATAAGTCAACTTAATCTTTAAAATTATCTTTCTTCCCTTAAACAGGTAATTTCTCGTTTGATTTTGAGAAACTATTTTTAGTTCACCGAAATCCGGCAATTCTAAACGGGGAGAAGAAAAATCTCCTTCGATTTTTACTACATAGCTGAAAATTTCCCCTGTACGAACCTCATTCTTACTTAACTCTGCTTTAACTATTACTTTGGGGAAAACACATCCAAAAATTAAATTTGACACTAAAAACAAACTAAATAATCTTAACATGTCTACCTCTTATTTTTAACTTCCCCTTAATAAAAAGAGAGATCGCCTCAGGATACATCTTATGTTCCAAACGATGAATTCTCTCTTCCAATTCCTCTAAACTCTCTCTTTCTTTTATCTCCAAAGCTTTCTGCATAATTATTGGACCATAATCAACTTTTTCGTCAACAAAGTGAATAGTAACTCCTGTGACTTTCACGCCGTAGTTGTAAGCACGCTCTATAGCATCTGTGCCTTTAAAAGCAGGAAGTAATGCTGGATGAATATTTAATATTCTATTTTTAAATTTTTTCACAAAGTAAGGTGTTAAAATTCTCATAAATCCTGCTAAAATTACTAATTCAATTCCTTCTCTATTTAAAATATTTACTACTTCTCTATCGAAACCCTCCCGTGTTTTAAACTTTTTGGGATCCACAAAGATATCTTTCACTCCTAACTTTTTAGCTCTTATTCTTACGTAAGCGTCCTTCCTATCAGTTATAAGAAGTTTAACTTTTGCTCCTTTAAGTTTTTTTCTTTTTACTGCTCTAACTATTGCTTCGAAATTACTCCCTCTTCCTGAAGCTAAGATAGCTATATTCATTATAGTTTCCTTAGAATCTTAACACTTGGATTAAGCTTTAATTTTTTTAGAACTAACTTTAATCCAATATAGTATAGTCCTAGAAAAAACAGGCTTCCCAGAAAAGATATTACTGCGTGTTGATAGCTAAGTATCATCAAAGAGAAGATAAAAATTAAAGTGGGGAGAAAAAATAAAACTAAACTAGTAAATAAAAATTTTTCTTCTTCCACACCTACTTCTACCTTATCCCCTACCCTTAAAGAAAGATTGTCAGTACGAGGCAAAGTAAGTGTGCTTTCTCTATAAGAACAAAGGAAATTTAAACGACAATGACTACACATAGATTTTTTAGGAAATCTTATTTTAACCTTATTATTATCTATCTCTACTATTTGAACTACTTCTCGGTTAAACATCTAACTCTTGAATACACTTAGTGGGACATTTATTTTTTGCTTCCTCTAATGCCTCTTGATTGGAAATTTGTTGATAATTTATATGAGAAAGATTATTCTGTAAATAGAAAGGAGAGTGTTTTACTCTAACACATATCTCACAACCAATACAACCTTTCTTACATACGGTTTTTACGTAACCTCCTTTTTCCTTATTATTGCAAGCAACAAAGTAAATTTTTGATTCTCCCTGCCAAGGAATCAATTCAAAAAGACCACGAGGACACACTTTGGTACACCTGCCACAGCCAATGCACTTTTTGATATCTATAACG
Organism: Candidatus Omnitrophota bacterium; assembly: GCA_003644405.1. Classification (GTDB taxonomy): domain Bacteria; phylum Omnitrophota; class Gorgyraeia; order Duberdicusellales; family 4484-171; genus B7-G16. The sequence continues at coordinate 4,280 of QNCE01000058.1, forward strand.
ACTCTCCCCTCCTTAATACTGATTGCTCCTGCAGGACACGCATCTACACAATCTCCCAAACCAATACATCCGTATTTGCAATCTAAGCCTCCCAAGGTTATATCAACAAAAACACAACTGGTAGGACCGACGTAAAAAGAACTTGTCTTTTTCTCATTTTTAGTTGCCCCACAGCGAACCACTGCTTTTGCTCTCTTAACCTCTTGGCTTTGGATGCCTAAAAGTTGACTCACTTTTCTATTTACATCTTCTCCTCCAGGAATGCAAACCAAAGGTTTTCTCTCCGCTACTATTGCTTCAGCAAAACTTCGACAGCTGGAAAACCCACATGCTCCACAATTTATACCTGGAAGGATATCTAATACTTTCTCCACTAAAGGGTTACTCTCTACTTTTAGGCGCTGACCAAAATAAGCTAAAGTGGCAGAGAAAACCAATCCCAACCCTCCCATTACTACCAAACCTTTAATTATCACTTCATTCATAACTTATGCTCTTATAAGTCCGGAAAATCCCATAAAACATAAAGCTAGGAGTCCTGCAGTAATAAGAGTAATAGGTGCTCCCCTAAATACCTTAGGTACTTGACAGTAAGTAAGTTCCTCCCTTATCCCTGCCATAATCAAAAGAACAATGGTAAATCCTAACCCTGCAGAAAATCCATAAATAACTGCTTCTAGAAAATTATAATTTTTTGCTACCATAAAGAGAGCACATCCTAAAATAGCACAATTAGTAGTAATTAAAGGCAAATAAATTCCTAAAGCCCGATAAAGGGGAGGGGAGTATTTTCTTACAAACATTTCTACTATTTGAACTAAACTAGCAATAACTAAGATGAAAACTATATACTCCAAAAATATTAAATTGAGTTTCACTAAAATAAGATGATAGACTAACCATGCTATGCTAGAAGCAAAAGTCATTACAAAAATCACACTAAACCCCATTCCTATAGCTGAAGAAAGTCTACCAGAAACACCTAAGAATGGACAAACTCCTAAAAAGTAGGTTAAAACAAAATTGTTAATAAGAACCGTGGAAATAAATATTAAAACTAGTTCTTTCATTTTACTCTTTCCAATCTATTCATAATCGCTACCAAACTACCCAGAACCAAAAATGCTCCTGGAGGAAGAATCATCACTACTAAGGGATTAAAACTTGGAGGTAAAATCCTATATCCCAAAATAGTGCCCTGACCTAAAATTTCTCTAACTGAGGCTAGAGCAACTAGACCCCAGAAAAAGCCTACACCCATCCCTAAAGCATCTAGGAGAGCTAAACTTAATTTATTTTTGGAAGCAAATGCCTCACATCTTCCGAGGATAATACAGTTGACGATAATTAAAGGTACATAAGGTCCTAAAGCTTTACTCACTTGGGGAAAATTTGCCTTTAAAAATATATCTACTATAGTAACAAAGGTAGCAATAATTATAGTATAAACAGCAATTCTAACCTGATAAGGCACTACCTTTCTTAAGAGAGAAACTACCAACGAAGAAAAGAAAAGCACAAAAATTACTGCTAAACCCATAGAGATCCCATTTAAAACAGTAGTAGTAACTGCTAAAGTAGGACACATACCCAAGAGCTGTCTAAATATAGGGTGATTTGTCCACAAACCTTCCTTAAAGCTTCTACTTCCCATCTTCTTTAACAAGACTCTTTAAACTTTGTATCCCTTTGTTAAGGATACTGACCACTGCTCGGGAAGAAATAGTTGCAGAGGTAATAGCTTGAACCTGATTCTCCTTCTGAGGAGAAAATTTCACACATTCAACAGGCACATTCGTCTTCAGATTCTTAAATTGATTCTTAAAATCCTCTTCATTAATTCTTGATCCTAAACCTGGTGTCTCTACACTCTCTATAATTTCTATCCCTAACAATCTCTCTATACTTTTATCAACAGCAAAAAGAATTTTAATTTTTCCTTGATAACCTTGACCTTGAGAAAGGTAAGCATAACCGATTAGCTCGTCTTTCTCCTTGAAAAGGTAATAAACTGTTTCCTCATTTATTCTTTTCTCTTTCACATTTTTACAATTATCTACAATTTGATATATAGCACGGTAAATATCTTTTTTCTCATTCTCTTTAATTTTTGCTTTTGCCGAATTAAATACAAAAGATAAAACAAACCCACAAATTAAGGAAGCGAAAGTCAAAACAAAAATTACTCTTAGGTTATATCTTAAACTATCTTTCATAACCAAAAGGCTTAGGAATAGTGTATCTATTTATGAGAGGAACTAAAGCATTCATAAAAATGATAGAATACATTACTCCCTCAGGTAGTCCACTAAAGTAACGAATAACCATTATTAGTATACCACATCCCACACCAAAAATATATCTTCCCTTTTTGGTAACCGGAGTTGTAACTGGATCAGTAGCCATAAAGAAAGCACCTAAAAGAAAGCCTCCACTAAAAATGTGAAATAAAGGAGATCCATTTAGAGGTTCCAAAAAGTAAAAAATGGAAGAAATTATCACAGTTGTAACAAGAAGAGTCAAAGGTATCCGCCAATCGATGACCTTCCTTATCAGTAAATAAATGCCTCCTATAATCAAAGCTAGAGCAGAAGTCTCTCCTAGGCTCCCTGGCACAGTACCTATAAATAAGTCTTTAAGGGGGGTAAGAATTTGGTCAAATTTCCTCAAAGCCAAAGGTGTTGCTCTGGTTATCGCATCTAGAGTAAAAGGATTTATCCAGGTAGTCATCATCTTAGGATAAGCTGCTGCAAGAAAAGCTCTCCCTATCAAGGCAGGGTTAAAAATATTTTGCCCCAATCCCCCAAATACTTGCTTACCTATAAAAATAGCAAATATACTCCCTAGGGTAGCCGCATACCATTTAGTAGAAGGAGGTAGAACCAGAGCTAAAAGAATTCCTGTTAATATAGCACTACAATTTTTAGCTTGTGAAGGTTTTCTCTTTATCTTTAAAATTATCTCTTCAGTCAAGAGGCAGCTAAGAGAGCAGTTAAGAATTAAAAATAATGCTTTTTCTCTAAAAAGAATGAGAGAAGCTAAAATAGCAGGGATTAAAGCGATGATAACTTGACGCATAGCCCAATGAATACTTATTTTTGAACGTTGGTGAGGAGCAACACTAACTATGAGTTCCATACAACTTACCTACCTTTATGTAGTGGACGATAGGAATCTTTGCTGGACATCCCCAGCTACAACAGCCACATTCAATACAGTCTTTTACAAAAACTTCATCTAACTTTTCAAATTCTCCTTGCTTTACTCTTTTGACAAATTCTAAAGGTAGAAGACCCATAGGACAGACATCCACACATCTTGCACAGCGAATGCACTCCTGTTCCGGTTCTTGCTCTACTCTATCTTGAGAGAGAAAAAGCACTCCACTGGTAGTTTTAAGGATAGGGTAATCTAAACTATCCAAAGCAATACCCATCATTAGCCCTCCCAAAATTACTTTTCTAGGCTCCTTCTTAAATTGAAGGATACCTTGTTCAAAAAGTTCACTGATAAGAGTTCCTACCTTTACCCAAATATTTTTGGGATTAAGAAGGCTATCTCCTGCGAAAGTGACCAATCTCTCTATGAGAGGTTTAGAGTAATAGACTGCTTGATAAATAGAAAAACAAGTAGCAACATTTTGAACTAAACACCCTACATCGAAAGGAAGCCCTCCCGAAGGAACTTTCCTCTTAGTGACCTTATAGATAAGTTGTTTTTCTCCTCCCTGAGGATAGTAAGATTTTAACA
>QNCE01000059.1 GCA_003644405.1 Candidatus Omnitrophota bacterium
GCAACCTCAAAGTACTCATCATTTAAAATAAGCTCACTCTGCGGGTTTGTAGTAGCACACCCTAAAAAACTGTTTGCTATTATCCAGAGTAAAACTAAGGTTACCCATCTTCTCACTTATCTAAACCCTTAAGCGGTGCAACCCCTACTTTTCTTTTTCGCTTGCTTCTCTGTACTTGATAGAGACTTTGATTTTGAAGAAATTCATACATTTTCTGTAAATTCGCCTTCCTTTGGGAGAACCTTCATTTCCTTGACACAATTTTGAGGTTTCTAATTCCGTTTGCCTATTTCTGACCATCTCACGAAGTATAGATCCTATAGAAAATCCACCGTTATAACAGAGTGGATTACTGCAATCGATGTACTCTCCTGGAAAATATTGTTTTCTATAGGTACGTTTACGGTTCCACTCACTGACCCCGTCCCCCGATTCTTCAACCTCAACTGTTAAATCCTCTATCTCTGGAAAAGCCTCTTCAAAACTAACTTTCTGGACAAATACAAATTCGCTTTCTCGAAACACATCCGATGCCTTTTGTCTTCTATCTCGTTTCGACATTTTCTCCTCCTTAGAAATGCACCGTTTCGTCTAACTTAAGATAACCGAGCTACTTCGTCTATGCCTCCAAAATGGCATGTTTTCCGAAGTACCTCACCCTCCAAACTCCACCTCTTGCTGCACCCTCAGCGCATCCTCTTGCGTCAAAGTAGATAAATACCTCAGTGTCATCGCCGGGGTGTTATGCCCCAAGTGATACTGCAATGCCTTGGGGTTTCCTGTCTTTCTTAAGCGTATAATCGCATCACTATGTCGCAACAAGTGTGGAAATACCCTTTTTTGCAGTCCTGCTGCTTTTCTGGCTTCATTTATAATTTGCCAGGCTCTATGCCTATTTATCCTAAAAAACCTCTCCTTAGGCTCAATTCTGGCCCTGTAGGCATATGATTCTAACTTCTCCTTCAAATTCACAGGCAAAGCCACCAATCTTAGCTTTCTCCCCTTACCTACTATCTCTAAAGCTGGTCTCCCGTCAAAATTTCTTATTGAGGCAGGGGTTAAAGCCAAAGCCTCAGATATCCTTACCCCTGTCTGGAACAAAACCATAATCAAGAGCTTATCCCTTTCTCTTTTACAGGCTTCAATTAACTGCTTTACCTCTTCTTCAGTAAGGTAACTTACAGGCAAATGCACCCTGTTAAGTGCTGTTTTTCTTTGAACCAGGGCATTACCCATAACTTAAACCTCCCTCACTTTTGTTTAATTTTTCCCTTTGATTTTTTCTATTTTTCTCCTTAATCACCATACCATCCTACCAAAAATTAAACATTCTTGCTACTTTTGTTTAACGCCAACTATGCCTTAACCAAACTCTTTTTCTTCTCCAGCAGCCTATTTCTCTCAAGCCTTAACAGTGTCGGTAAAATAAAATTAGGGTTTATCCCCTGCTCTATTAAGTTCTCTCTGGCCTTCTCCTCTAACTTCTTTTGTTTCTCCTTGGGCAGCCTATCAAATATCTTATCCAGCTCCTCTTGCCTTTTCCTCTCTTCTTCCCTCTTTCTATCTTCCTCTAATCTCTTTTGTTGCTCTAACTTTTCTCTTTCTTCTACCAGGCGCTTGCTTTCCTTCTCTCCCAAGGCCTGGCCAATAACCTTGGGAATAATTCGGATACTATGAATCCCTTTGATATTATCTACTGCCCAACCTAAAGCATAAGCTACTTCCTCTCTTGTATATCCTTCATCTATCAAATCCTGTAATACAACCATTCCCTCCCGCCTTAGGACCTCTGATACTTTCTCCTGTCCTAAGCTCTTATAAAAAGTTACAGTTAGATTCTCCAAATAGAATAAGTTATCCTCTACCTCTTTAAATCTCTCTGACTTGCGGAAATAATAAATTACATTTTTTCGGTTATACCTCCAGTTATCAATAATCCCCTTCTCTTTCAACTCATCATTTGCTCTCTCTATCAACTCCTTTAACTGCGAAGGTTTACTTGTCTTTAATCCTATCCACTTGGCCAACTTCTTTATCTCTATCTCAAACTGATTTTTCCTGTACTTCTTTTTTTCTAAATACTCGTATAACCTTCTTGGTATCCCGGTTGCTAATGCCTTGTATATCTTAAAATCTATCAGCTTGTAGTATTTTCTCTCAATGCTATTGACTAACTCATCATCTAAGACAACCTTAATCATATTGATAAATCTATTACCCTTTTGCTTCTCGTAAATCTCTATCCTTGCTATTAAATGGACTATCTTGGTAATCTTCTCCTTTTCTGCATAAAAGGCGTTTTCAAAATGGAGATTTGTCTTTGCCATTCGCTCTAAACTCTCTCTCACTCTATTTACAGTCCTCCCATCATGCACTGGAAGGCTTAACTCTCTCATTAGCTCGTAAACTGTAAAATGTATCTCGTTTTTCTTATAGACCCCACTCTTTTTAACATAAATACGCATAATGGCGTTAAAGACATCCATATCAAAGAAGTTAGGGATCCCTTTGGTACAATCAACCTTAAACCTGCGTTCTACTATAACCCTTCCTACCTCATCCTTCTCCTGCCATATATACTCCTCTATTGTCTTATCTACCCGCCTTTTCTGCATAGAAAATATAGGGTATTCTAAGAGGTTCCCTTCCATTAAAGTATATTCTTTCTTCTCTACCTCAGCCATTCTCACCCCTAAATTCTGGTGTGTTTTCGTTTACCTTTTGGTGTGTTATCATTTACCTGTTTGGTGTGTTTTCGTTTACCTTTTGGTGTGTTATCATTTACCTTATGGTGTGTTATCATTTACCAAATCCTCTGTAACCTCTTTATTTCTAATAACTTCCAAAAGTGTAACATATAGTTTAACATATATTAATACTCTCTCTAAGAGAGCGTGTGTTTATTTTCCCTCTTTCTTATTTAAACCTTCCAAATCTACTGGGGGTAGATGTTTAAGAACTAACTCATCCATAATCTCTGAAAGAGGCTTATCAGTTCTAATTCTTTCTAACCAAAGACGTTTAATTGTCTCAATTCTAAGATTAAATGTCTGCTTTTTCTTAGGTATTTCCTCTGTCTCTGGCTCTTTTACATACTTTAAGCCTCTTTTTTTAAGAGAGCTCTCCTCATCTACCCAGTTAGTAGCAATTTGGCTTAACTTTGCTTTAGACATCTCTTAACCTCCTTCCCTAAGGCAATAAACTCCTCTGCTGCCAGAGAATTTGGCGCATATTCAAGCACAGATTGCCCTGTTATAGCTGATTCACACAGAGCTATCCTCTGGGAGATTTCTGTTTTTAAAATAGGCAGCTTAAGCATCTGGCAGGCCTGGCGCGCCTCTTTAGCTAAATTTGTCCCCACTATCCTTTTTGAGATAAGCAAAAATACCTTAACCTTAGTAGCTCCCCTCTTTGCCCCTTCTTGTATTAGCTCTATAGTAGCTCGGGCAGAATTGATATCTAAAGGGCTTGGTGAGATAGGAATAAGGGCAAGTTTAGAGACAACCAGCGTCGCTTTAGTTGCTTTATTATTCGCTGGTCCACAGTCAATAATAATAAAGTCATAATCTGGCGGTTGGGTAAGTTTAAGGATTTCCTCTGGAGACCAGGGTTTTTCTGTAATGGTAATACTGGTATCTTTTTTGGGTGATGTTTGGCGGGCCCTTACCTTAGCCCACATAGAAAGGGTCCCTTGAGGGTCAGCATCAATAACAAAGACAGAATGTTTATCTCTTGCCAGGGCTGCCCCAAGATTAAGAGCAATAGTTGATTTACCAACCCCGCCTTTTTGATTAGCAATAGTAATAATCTGACTCATATTGAGTATATGATAAACTAATAAAAATTTCCTGTCAAGCATTATTTACAGATTTATTATAAATTTTATATACAGCTTTCTGTAAATACAGTTTACAATAAATACAGCTAACCATCTTGTAAGATTTAGATTTCTTTTTCTATTCAAGTTTGCTATAATTAAATAAAATGAACCAGATAAATAACACCACAGAGCAAAATCCCATTGACCCTGACAAAATAAAAAGAGGAGATATCCTTCTTGTCCATACAAAGCGTAGTTTCATCTCTTGGCTTATCCGAAAATTCACTAAAAGCTACTGGAATCATGTAGGACTGTTTGTCAGTAAAGACAACCAGTGGCCCAAATGGGTCATTGAGGCTTTAGGTGAAGGTATAGTCGGTCGGCCCTTTGAACTAAAATATGTTAAAGTACTAAGAGGGGATAGGGGAAAGGTCCTTGAAATAAATCCTTCAAAGAAATTTAGAGTGGCAATAGTTAGAGTCAAAGACTTAACCTATGAACAACGCAAACAGATAAGCAATAAGGCTTATCAGTGGGCCCTTGAGGAAAGAAGATACGATTACCTCTTGTTAATCATTGGGATGGTTCTACACCTTTTAACCTTTAGAATCCTTAAACCAAGCTGGCTAAACATAAAAACAAGATTTATCTGCTCAGAACTGATTGCTACTGCTTTTAATGAAATAGCTGGCATTACCTTTGGTAAATACACAGCCTCAGGTTATGTTACTCCTGCTGATATTGCCCGAGAAGCTCAAACCAACGAAAAAATAGAAATAGTAATGTCCAATGCCTAAGAAAAAGACTAAAACAAGCTACGAAAAAGTCCGATATGAGGTAGACCCTCACAATAGACTGGTTATAAGTGATACCGGCAAGAAAACCAAACTTCCCAGATTTAGACAAGTCCTTACCGGACGCTTTAAGACTGATAAAAACAATTCTTTAAGTTATCTTATCAAAGCTCCTGTTCCTCGTGGCTATGGCATTCCTCATCAAGTTAGATTAAGAGGCCGCTGGAGCCTCACAGAAGACCATAATTTATGCTTTACCCTTAACAAGTGGGGGAGACAAACCTTAGGAGATAAATTAACCTTACAGGGCACTATCTTAGATGTCCATAAAAACTCCTTACTCTTTGCTGTTACCACTCGTACAAAGGAAGACACTCAGTCAATATACATTCTCAAACTTCAAGGAGTATGGCAGGCAGATAAAAACAACCGGCTTATGTTTAGAATAAAAAGAGGCAAGGGACAATACGATAATCTTGTCTTCACTGGTGCCTGGGAGATAAACAAACATCATCAAATCATCTACCGCTATGAAAAAGGAGAGTTGATAACCAAACAAAAAAGAATTCACACCCTAATCTTTAAAGGCTATTGGGATATAAAAGACAAAACATGAATATCCTATGTAATTAACAGAGCTACTGATTCAAGTTTTGATTTTAAGACATCTGTAGGTATTTTTAAAGCAGATTACATTAAATACGAAGTAGGTATTGGCGTTGCTGGTAAAACAGAGCCAATAAAACGAACAGTAACTTTATTTGGTAAATGGAAAATCAAAAAAGGAGTAGGCCTAATATTTGAGATAGAATACGAAAACAAAAAAATCCATGCTATTATCTTTGGCGCTAAAGCAAAACTAACAGCTAAAGACAGGATATCTTTCAGACTTAGAAACGAACTCAACAAAGACCTCAAAGGAGAGCTTGAACTCTCTCACAAAATCCTAAAAGGCAATGGCGAATCCTTCTTACGCTTCCTCAAATCAAAGCGTGAAACCGCTGTCCTTGTTGGCGCAGGTTTTAGGTGGTAATAAAACTGGAAAGATGGAGAGCAAAACTAACTTGAAGTTAAAACAGGAGGTTATTATGGAATCATTATACCCAGCATTTGTTAGCGTTAGGAATACCGAGTTAGTAGCATATTGGTCTCGGTATAATATTCAAACTGTGTTGAACTTTGGATTACTAGCGGCTGCTTTATCCGCTAATCCAGGCTCATTTATTGTTCAGCATAAAATTTTAATTGGAGTTGGTGGTATTATTTTATCATTCGTCTGGGTTGGATTTATACTAATGGGTAAAAAACTTCTTACCGAAAGGTGGGACTCTTACATCAGAGAATGCGAAAAAGGTTTCTCTAATAATGAGATAAAACTATTTACGCGAGTAGAAGATGAAGAGAAAAAAATATGTAAACTGAAAAGACACTGGAGAAATCTAAATATCTTAGCTTATATTCCACCTACGCTTTGTATATTTGCTTGGGTTTTTCTTGCGCTATTCCAAGTCACCCCTAGCAGTAGGTAAGATATCGTCTGAATAGCCCTATAATACGAGCACTTAAACAGTTATTTCCAGATACCACATTTTCAGTCTCTATCAAAAGATTTTTCTGATAGAACAAAATAATTGTTGCAAAACAAAAGATTTTCCTGTATATTAAAACTATGCCTAAAAAAGGATCCTTAAGAGCAAGATTACGCAAGGCCGGTATTCGGCACTATGATGTTCTTATCCATGATCAACCCAAAGAATGGTTGATTAAGAACTTCAAGCAGGGTGCTACCGACTATCCTATCAATGTTGCCCGCCTTATGCGTAATATTGTCTGGCAGACCCGAGAGAGAATCGTAAAAGGGGAGAAGCCACCCTTAAAAGAACTCATCCGCACCTTCTGGTATATGTATATCAAGCCAACCCTTTCCCGTGCGGATTCTCTCACCAATGAAACCGACCAATACGCCCAGTTGATAGACAACCTCGTCTATATGGTTAAAGATATCCAGGTAATGAGATATGAGGATATCGGCTTCCGTGATGAGAACCAGGCCCACAGAAGGGTAGGGGCTAATGCTAATATCATCCTTTTTTCAGAGAAACTTGGCCATCAAGACTTTTTATCCGATATCGCTGATAAATACAATGTTTCTATCCTTGCATTAGGTGGCCAACCATCAGTCTTAACCTCAGAATACTTTGTAGAAACAGTCCGAGAGGCAGGGGTTAACCTTCAGAGGTCCTTTTATCTCTTTAGCATAGTTGATTATGATCCTTCTGGCTGGATTATCAGAGATGCTTTTGTTGATAACCTAAAGTTTTATGGAATAACTCACACCAGGGTAATTGATTTAATCCATCCAGATATGCTTACTCCTGAGGAAATCAAAATGTCCAGATACCGAATTCCTGAAACAGCAGCTATGAGAGCTAAAAACAAAGCCTGGTTAAGAGAAGTCCATAAAAGAAATTACAAAAATCAAGAATACCTTGAAGAAACCATCCGAGGCAAAAAGGTCCTTTACGGCTTAGAGGCTGAATCCATATCCGCTAAGCGCTTAGAGGCAAAACTACAAGAGTTGATGGTTCCTTTGCTTGGCAAGAGTGAAGATCTCTTAAAAATCTATGAATTAAGAAAGCTGGACCAAGCCATAAAGGATTTAATAATTCATAAAGTAACATAGGAGGGAGTTATGGGAAAAATATTTTTAATTAGTATTGTAGTTATTTTTTTCTCAAGCTTATGTTATGCTCAGGGCGATGTCTATGTTCACGGCTATTATCGTAAAGACGGTACTTATGTAAGGCCCCATTACCGCTCAAGCCCTGATGGAATAAAATCTAATAATTATGGGAGAGCAAGTTATAGACAAAGACAACAATATCAAAACTTGCCTGTAATTCCTTCTTACCGTAACGACTATGATAATGATGGTGTTCCTAATTGCTATGATTACGATGATAATAACGATGGCATAATGGATGATTATGATTCTAGTCAGTATGGTAAGAGTAGATACTCTCAGCCATACACTTATACTCCCCCGAGCACTCCTTTTTATGATAGCTATGATAGCAACAATGACTATGATTTTGGATATGACAGTAATTACTATGATTCAGGAGACTATTAGGGCGATTATTACAATTGGTGATTATCAGAATAAAAAGAGAAGTTTCTAAAAATTGTTTTTTGGTTTAAAAGGAGGATTTTAGTATGCCCAAGAAAAAAAGAGAGATAGAGTTCCTCAGATTTAATACCATCAAAGAATACATTAACGAGATTCTTAAAATGCGTTCCTCAGACAAAGCAGTTAAGAAATTCATCAAAGAGTTTGACTTAACCATAGAGACTACTCTTAAAGAAGCAGCTAAATTA
>QNCE01000060.1 GCA_003644405.1 Candidatus Omnitrophota bacterium
CTTCTAAAAGTTTTGTATTTATATTTCTACCAAAAAGTTTTAGTTCATCATTATTATAAGAATACTTACCTATTTTATTTGCTAATCTATCCTCTATCTCCTCCAGTAAGAAGTTTTCAAAACTACCATACTCTTTCAGTAAGGAATTCTCAGAATTATACTTCTCCCAGAAATCTTTATCTACTTTCTTAAATGTATTAATTATATCCAACAGGCTCAAAAATTTTGATAATTCAGGGCTATTTCTATCTAAAGCTAAATACAAAAGAATTGCATAATCATCACCCAACTCTTTATAAGCAGTGAATAAAGCTTTATCTAAACCTTCTTCATCTTTTAAAACCCTTAAAAATTTCTCTCCTTCTTCAGTAAGCTGTGCATTGGCAAAAAGAGTTAAATACCAAGATATAGCAGACTCATCTTTAAACCCTCTCTTTTCTTCATCTTCTTTGTTTTTATTAAACAAACTCTTTATTCCTCCTCCAAAACAAGCACCAAAAGCAAGAGGATATCCATACCATTTTGGTTTTATTAATCTCTCGCTTTTCATTAAAGCAAGAGTTTTGGCAGTTACTACTTTCGCTGTCTCCTCAGAATGCCCACTATTTCTTATTTCCCTTCTTATATTTTCCCCTAATTCTTTTACAGATATTTCACTCTTACTATTTTTAATTACTCTTGCTGCTTTTTCCCACACACTTAACTCATCCTTTACTTCCTCAGGAAGAATTCTTTCTAAAAATTCTTTTCTGTTTGCTATTTGAGCAATCTCTTTTAAAGTATTTGCATTAGCTAAAGACTTCTCTTCTTCCATCAAAAAGCTCTTTCTTACAATATCTTTATAATTATCCAGAAGAGTGGAAGCATCTTCAGAAATCTCTTTTGCCTTAAATCTTACAAGATCAGGTAAATTTTTATTCTTATAAATTTTATCCATCGCTTCTTTTGAAATATCTGCAATGAATTTTAAAATATCCTCTATTTGAGCCTCAGCAGACTTAGGAGATTCGGCTAATAAAACTACTCTGTAATCTTTTTCATTAATAGCTTCTCTTAAAACCTCTTCTAAAAATTTTCGTGAGCTTTCTGAAAGACTCAAAAACATAATCATCATCTTTAAAGGCTCAACAACACTCCTGGAAAAAGCAACCTCTCTTAAATTATGAAGAAGTCCTTCAGAAATCTCCTTTATTTCCCTCCTTATTGAATTTACAAGTATCTCTTTATCTGCATCATTAAGATTAAGATCATTATCATTAATATTTATTCCATTATTCTCTAATTCTTTTTCTATTCTCTTTTGGTCAAACTTCTTATCTGCCTCAGGGGTAAACTTCACTGCCTCTTCTTTATTATAAAGAACATATCTTTCTGCCTCTTCTCCTCTCCTTCTACAATTTCTTGTAACAGCCTGTATTAGGTCTGAAAATCTCCAGTTCTCTGCATCAGCAACTACCAAATCTATCTCCCCTCCACTATAATCCTTTGCTATAGCTCCTCTTAAATTAGAAAGAACAACTTTTCCATCAGGAGCTGCTCTTTTAACAATCTTGTCCACCTCCCCTTCAGGAGTATAAGAATTAATCTCCTCAAATTTAATTTTTTCTTTGTTTAACTTTTCCTCTATCTCTCTATAAATATCTGCATCTTTTACAAATATCAATACTCCTCGACTTTTCTCTTTAGCCTTTCCAACTTTCTCAATAATTCTTTCTATCCTTGTATCTTTATTTATTTCTATTGTCTCTATTCCTTTCCACTCAAAATGAGAAACTACTTTTACTCCTTCCCCTATATTGAAAAGTAAAAATATTTCTAAGGGTTTCAGACTACCTGAGGCACCTAAAACAGATGTCTTTGGACTATATCTTAAAATTTCTGCTAATGTTGCCTGAGAAGAAGATTCACTATATTTTGCTTTACTAAGGTCTACCGATACTCCTTCCTCGCGTGCCTTTGTGTATAACGCAGATACATAATAGGGGCTACTGAAGACTTTTTGTGCTTCAAGTTCTCCTCTGGGGCTGATGGGCTTCAACTCTCCATTATTCATTACACCAAACTCCCCTCCTATTTTAAGTCTCTCTGTGGCAAAATAAGCAGAAATAAGAGAATCTATCTCTTTCTCACTAACTTTAATACTTTTCTTTTTAACCTCTTCTGTTACCTTTGTTTTAATCTCATTAAATGCTTGCTTGGAAGGAAGAAGCATTCTATCATCTCTATAAATAACTTTTTCTCCTCTCTTAACTTTCTCAAAATCTCCTGTCTCTTCTATTCCTCCTTCATCCCTCAGCTTTCCAACTACATTTCTAATTATTTTACTTACTCCAAAATACCTCTCAGGCACATTTTCTCCTTCTGTGGTACTGCGAATATAAGTTGACCTGTCTGCAAAAGGAAGATGAAATTCATCAAATCTTACCACATCCTGAAATAATATTGCCTCCTGAATAGCAGGGTTTAATTTATTTCTTAAATGTCCATAATCATCCTGCCCAAAGACTAATACCTTTCGAGGTGTTGTTAATTGTTCATGTAAGAGAGCATCGTTATCTCTTTCTCCTTTTATAAGTTCTAAGCCAAATATCTTCATAAAAGGTCTTATAAACTTGCCATCTTCTAAAGTTTTTTCTATATCATTTTGAGGAACTACATAAATCATATTAAATTTGGGATTTATTTCATTATTCTCAATCTCAGCCCCTAAAAGAGCTCGAATTACCATCTCCATTGCAAAGGCAAATGTTTTTCCTTCAGATGGTGCCATTTGCACATTATTATTTCCCAAGAAATTAGCTACCATCTCTATTTGCTTTCTCATCTTCACTTTATCAAAATCTCCATTTAGTTCCTGACGTAAAAATTCTGCGCCTATCTTTGAAATCAATAAAAACAACTTAATAACATTCTCCTCATTCTTTTGAGGAGAGTTTAAAATCTCAATTAATACTTCCTTAAGAGCTTTATCATTAACCTCTACAACAACTTCTCCGTTTTCTTTTCTTAAATTTATCCTCCATTCATTAAAATTTTCGATAAACTTAGAAGTCTGTGGAGATAACTCCTCTTCTTTCTTCACAATTATTTCTACTTTTCCATCAGAAGTCTCCTCTATTTTTATATTTTCACCATTAAAATTCTCTAAAATCCTTTGGGCGGGTTTCTCTAATAAAGAATTTAAAAATGAAAATTCTATTATTTCTCTACTAACCTCAAAAGTATATTTCTCATCTCCTATTTCAAATTCTCTGGTAATTTTCTCTTTTTCTGGCTTACCTTTAAACTCTTCTTTAATTGCCTTATATTCGCTTTCTGATAACTTGAGAGTATTTACTACAACTGTACCTAAAAAGCATTGCAGGTGTAATTCATTCTCAAAATTAGTAGAAATCATATCTAATATGAGTTTTTCACCATATATTTCAATTGCCTTTTTATAAGAATTTACTATTTCTGGGTCTTTCCCTTGGAGTTTATTTTCTAAAATTTCAATAACCTTTTCCTCCAATTTTTGTATCGCCTCCTCCGAGAGTCCTAAGGAACTGCTTCTTTCAAATAACTCCTTTCTTGCATATTCTCTTAGACCATTTACCTCTGTCTCTCCTATCTTTACTCTTCCTTCAAATAAAACATCTACTAATTCTTTATCAGGAATTCTCTCAACCAATACTTCTTTTGCGATATCCTCTCTTCCTTGATGAAACTTAGAGTTAGCTATTGCTTCTGCTAAATCTTCAGCGGTCTTATAACTGCTTCTAATTTCATATTTTCTAATCTCTCTTACTAAACTCTCTCTATTTACCCCAATCTCAACTTCACCCTTTCCATTATTTCTTATTCCAAAAGGCACAACTCTACCGTTGTCGTGTAAAAGGAATAAATATTGATTGTTATCATTACCGTTCTTAACTTTGTAAAGCTTGCCTTCAGAATTTAAGGAGGGATTTAACTCTTGGGAAGGAATTTCTTCAAGTTCATAAAGTTTAGACTCTACATTATTTTCTGGAGGAGCGCGTCTTCTCAACAATCCTTTAAAAATTCCCCTTTTCTCACCATTTCCTTCTTCTCCATTATTATTAGCAACAAGAAAAGGATTAACCTTTTCTGCAGGAATAAGAATTGCAATAGGATTACTATTTCCATTTCCATTATTATCTCCACTATTAACTCTATCTGAAGCTTTATTAACTATAACAATATAATCTACAGGTATTTCTTTGTCAGGAGAGAAACCTTCTTGCTGGCGAGGAACAGGAATAACATCTCCTATCTTCTCTCCGGGATTGGTAGAATATACACCAAAACCCTGAGGAGTATACCTTATAACTTCATTTTCATTTTTGACTTTTTCTCCATAAGCTTTATTTAAATAGACCTCTCTCATTCCAACAGGGTCTGGATGAGGAAGAAAAATAAGAAGATAGAAAGCTGTTTCATGCCCCCATAACTCAGCAGTAACTCTTCTTTCCCAATCATCAATTTCGCCATTTTTATTGAAATCCTTAAGGAAGGAGTCAGGTAGAATCAAATAATAAAAAGAAGTTGCTGCCTCCCCTGTCCCTCTCAGGAAAAAAGCAATAAAGAAAGGAGAATCTATATAGTTATGAAGGAATTTTTCTGACCCTAACCAAGAAGGGACTCTTCTTCCTGCAAGAGAATATACCAGCCCTGCAATTCCTCTCTGTTCAGAAAATAAATACACTCTTTCACTATGAGATAAACTTGCAGGAAGACCTAAAATCCCCATAAAAGTGGGAAGCCATACTCCCATCTTAGCAAAACCTATGGTCTGAAGAGCAAATGCTTCTTTTATAGTTATACCTTCCTCCTTTCCTGACCAGCTTAACTCACCACCATTTTTTATTGTGTCCCAAATCACATCCGCAGCAAAGAAGAAAGGACCTACAGCAGTAAACCCTGTAATTGTTTTCAAATTTAAAGGCATAAGATAAGGTGAATCTAAACCAAACCTGATAATATTTTTTCCTGTATTTTCTCCTACTTGATAAAAAACCTTTCCTGCGAACGCTCTGGAAAAGAACGGTTTAGTACGATAATTTGCTGCTTTGTTAGAAAATTTATTAACTTTATCTGCTACCCATGAAAGTTTTGTAGAAGCTCTCATTGCTGAGGCAGCTCCGGTTACTCCCAATCTTAATCCTGCAGCAACCAACGCTCCTTCTTTGAAAGACTTAATTCCTTCATCCCAGCTAAGTGGATGCCCATTTATAATGTAAGAGGAAGCCTCATCTACTCCAAGATATACACCTCCTCCTATTAATGTCTCAGCAGGAAGTCTTCTTAAGGAAAGTCTTATACCCTCTTTTACCGATAACCTTGCTGTCTGTTGTGCCTGATGTTCCGCAATAAATCTTAATTCATCTTTGGTAGGACCCCAAAAGGCTCTGCGAAGAGAAGTCTTTACACTTGTGCGAAGAGCCTGCTTTGCACCTTGACGAGCGCCCTGAAGCGCTGTAGCTGTAGCAATCTCATCCACAGGACCAGTAAAAACATTCACACCGCAAATCATTAAATCAACAGCGGTAATTACATCAAAACCTACATCTAAAACTGTGTAACCTTGCTCCTGAGGGTGATAAACAATTCCTAATTCTTCTGATGGTAAAGAAATTCTATTTACAAAATCTTCCCAATCTTGCCAGCTATCCTCCCCATTTGAAATACGCCAGAAAGGATAAACAAAAAATATAGTCTTTCTAAATTTGGTAGCAGAGGCAGCTTTTTCCATTGAAGAATACCGCATCTGATACTCCCGTGTCTGGGTTGCCAATTCGTACTCAGGAGTATTTCTATAACTTTCCAATTCCTCCAAATATTTTTTATCCTGCAGTATCCAGAAAGAACTTTCTATAAGAAAATCAGCAAGTATTGCTGCTTTTACAGGATCTTCTCTCCTTAAAATCCTAAAGATACGCATCTGCTCCTCTATCTCACTTTCTTGAGATGGTCTAAAGATTACATCTGTATCTTTCCCATTGGTGACTCTTACCCCAGATAAATAACCAGGGGTTGAGGGGGCGCTTAAAAGATCTTCTCCTGTCCAGCCAAAAAGTTTCTGTAGCAACCCTTCTTGATGATGAAATTCAGGGTATTTATAAATATCTTCTTCAGTAGTGAATACTGTATCTCCTATTTGAACAAATTTTTGTTCATCATTTTCCCCTTTAACAGAATTAACATTTAATGTCACTTCATTATCCTCGTTTAAACCTATCTTTATCTTTACTTCTTTTTCTATATAGTCGTAATAAAACTTTGGAAATGCGACTTCTTTTCCTAAATTTATTTCCTCAAAAGAAAGGTCTCCCACAAGGTCGTCTTGATAAAAATAAGCAGGGGCAGTAGAGGTAGTATAATAGGCTTGCTGATGTAACTCTTGCCGAGAAATAGTCTCCCATTTACTTACTATTAAAAATACTCCCTCTTCTTCCTTCTCTAATTTTACTGTTACATCGCTTGAGAATGCATCCTCCCACACCAATTTATTATCATCGTAAACTCTATATTCTATCTCTTCTATATCAAAGTATTCAGTTATCGGCATCATCTTTACTAATCTTATTTTCCTATTCTCTATATCCACTTCCCCTTCAATACTTCCCTCAATTTTAATTATCTCTCTCTTTTCATCTCCGTTTGAATTCCACTTAGTAACTATTCTCTCGATAGAGGGACAAATACCTTCCTCAAAATTTGGCTTTATTTCTTTTACTGTTGTCTTGGTAGCATGCCAATCTTTAGAAGTGTAATCAACTTTAACTCTGCTATAAATAATATTTTCTTCTTCTTTAAACCCAGGAAATTCTAATGAAGAGAGGGCAAAGCTTTCATCCTTAGCCAGAGAGGAAAAATGATTTATAACTTTATCTTCAGAAGAGCAAGTAGAAACTTTTTCAAATTTATTTATAATCTCTGCCTCTATCTCGCCAAGAGTTAAATCCTTATTTGGAGAAAGGGCAATTTTTACTTTTGAATCTCGATGAGAAGCAACCATTTCTAATTGAGTAGGTTCATCATCAGGAAGAAGACATGCTGTTATCTTCCAGGAAATATAATCTGATAAAGAAAAGGGGAAATATACATCAGCAAGATTATCTGCAGTTTCTCGAGGAGATAGTTGAGGATCCTTCAAATAAGGAACAAAATGGCCATCTTCTGGCACTACTTTAATAGCGAAATCTATCCCTTCTTTCTTATAGAAAGCCCAAAACTCAGAGTTCGGTTTTAATCTGAAAGAATCTCCCTCATATATCGCTTCAAATGTTACCTCTACATTTCTTTGCTCATCCTGATGTTTTAACACACCTTGTGTTGAAGCTGGAAGAACTGCTCCCTTTTCTATGGTGTAGTAGATATTTTTTTCTTCATCATAAGATACAGGAATATTTATTCTTGCCTCTCCTACACCTTCTATTTCAGCTACAATAGAAATTCGATGACTTTCTACCTCTCCCTCTCCATTAAAAAAGACAGCATAGATACTATCCAGCTCAAACTTTCCATCATTATCCAAATCTATTTTTGCATTCTGATAGACCTCCAAGATACGGTTTTCTGCTATA
>QNCE01000061.1 GCA_003644405.1 Candidatus Omnitrophota bacterium
ACGATTTCAGAATAGTATTTGCCTCTTCCAAAATTGTCTACAGTTGTTTTTTTCTCTAAACAGTCTAAATAATTTATTTCCACTCCTTTATTTTTTAGGTAAGTTAGAATTACTAAAAATCCGTAGGGTTTGAGCCAAAAGTCGTAAGCAGCAAAGTCGTAAATCCAGGGATTTATTGCTAAGATTTGCATTACTAATCAGTATTTTATTATAATTTTATCACCAAGGCAATCATCCCTTATGATATAATAAAAAGTAAAATGGTAGAGGAGACTTTCCTAAATACCTTATCTCGATATCAACTCTTAAAACCAAAAGATAAAGTTATCTTGGGAGTTTCGGGGGGTCCAGATTCTGTATGTATGCTTTATCTTTTTTCTCAAATAAGAGATAAGTTCAAACTTAAATTATTGTGTGCACATTTTAATCACTGTTTGAGAGAAGAGGCAGAGAGTGAGGAAAGGTTTGTAGAAAAGATGTGTGCTCAATGGAAGATAGATTTTGTAAGTGAGAAAAAAAATGTTAAGAAATTTTTTAATGGAGACTCTTTAGAGCAGACTGCCCGAAATCTAAGATTCGATTTCTTTTTAAAATGTGCAAGGAGATATAAATTTAAAAAGCTAGCATTGGCTCATAACAAAGATGATGTAATAGAAACTATTCTTATGAGAATAATAAGAGGCGCAGCCCTTAAAGGTTTGAGAGGGATTTCTCCGAAAACAAAATTCAAAAATATTGTTGCAGTGAGACCACTTATCGAGTTAAGGAAAAAAGAAATTTTAGATTGGCTGAAGAAAAAAAATATTCCTTACCGAGTAGATAGAAGCAACTTTGAAGATAAGTTTTTCAGAAACAAAATAAGGTTAAAGCTTCTTCCTATTTTGGAAGAGTTTAATCCTAACATAGTTAATGTGCTCTTTAACTTGGCAAAAGCTACTTCTTTGGATTACGAATTTATTTACTCCTTTACTAAAGAGCAGTTTGCTCATCTAAAAAAGCAGCGAGGAAAAGGATATATAAGGTTAAATATAGATGAGATAAAAAAACTTCCTGATTCTATAGTAGTTAACCTCTTACGGTTAGCGATAGAGGAAGTTAAAGGAGATACCAGGAGGTTAACGTTTAAACATTTTGAGCAAGTTTTAGAGTTAATTAACAAAAAAGATTCCTACGGTAGTTTGGATTTGCCACTTCTGGAGGTTAAAAAAGAGGATGGATGGCTTACAATCAAGTCCTTGCTTTTTTAGAAGTATAAATTATAATGAATAGTTATGAATAATCGAAGGGGTAAAGATAAGAAACCTTCTTCTGAATTCAAATTTATGAGGGGGATGATTCTCTGGCTCTTTCTATTTTTAGGATTGATGTGGCTTTTTAGTTCTCTTCTTCCAAACTTTATGGGAACAGTAGAGAAGTTAAACTACAGCGAGTTCTATTATCTTTTAGAGAATAATTTAAAAGAACCCAATATAGAGTGGATCAAAAAGACTGACAACTTAATTCAGGGGCAATTTACCTTCCGAAGGGGAGGGAAGAGATTCTATGTTTATGTTCCTCAGGAAGATAAAGAACTTATCGGGTTGCTTAAGAGGAATGTTAAGAAATTTGAGATAGAACCTCCCAAGACTATTTGGGCAAATCTTTTTTACTCCTTAGGACCGATGATTTTGATTATTCTGTTTCTCTGGTATTTTGCCTACCGAGGTTCTCAAATAGGTTCTCGAGTGTGGTCATTTGGGAGAGCAAGGACCCATATGATTGAAAAGGGAAAGACCCCTAAGGTTACTTTTCGGGATGTGGCAGGAATAGATGAAGCTAAAGAGGAGTTAGGAGAGGTAATTGAATTTTTAAAAGATCCTAAGAGATTTCAAAAACTAGGAGGTAGAATTCCTAAAGGAGTTATCCTAGTAGGTCCTCCGGGATGTGGAAAGACTTTATTAGCTAAGGCTGTAGCAGGAGAAGCGGATGTGCCTTTTTTTAGTATAAGTGGCTCTGATTTTGTTGAACTCTTTGTAGGAGTAGGAGCAAGTAGAGTACGCGATCTTTTTGACCAGGCCAAAAAAGCAGCTAAATTAGGAGGAAGAGGAGCAATTATTTTTATTGACGAAATAGATGCTGTGGGAAGGCAGCGCTTTGCAGGAATTGGAGGAGGACATGATGAAAGAGAGCAAACATTAAATCAGTTGCTAGTTGAGATGGATGGATTTCAGACCGAAGAGGGAATTATCGTGTTAGCAGCTACCAATCGTCCTGATGTTTTAGATCCCGCTTTACTTAGACCAGGAAGATTCGATAGGCACATTGTGATTGATGCTCCAGATATAAAAGGAAGAGAAGAGATATTGAGAGTGCATACTCGAAAGATAAAGTTAGCTAGCAATGTAGATCTGAATGTGCTTGCTAAGCAGACTCCCGGATTTTCTGGTGCGGATTTAGAGAACCTTTGTAATGAGGCAGCTCTTTTAGCAGCAAGAAAGGGGAAGGAAGCAGTGGAAATGGAGGAGCTACAGGAAGCAATAGAAAGAGTGGTAGCTGGTCCTCAAAGAAAAAGTAAGGTAATTTCTAAAAAAGAGAAGGAGATTATTGCCTACCATGAAGCAGGACACGCTCTCCTTTCCTTATACCTTCCTGGGGTAGATCCTCTTCATAAGGTTTCCATTGTGCCTAGGGGGGTTAGTGCTTTAGGATATACTATGCAGTTACCTTCCCAAGATAGATATATTTTGACAAAGTCAGAACTTTTAGACAGAATATGTGTTTTGTTAGGGGGAAGGGCTTCTGAGGAGTTAATTTTGAAAGATGTTACCAGTGGTGCACAGAATGATTTAGAAATGGCTACAAAACTCGCTCGGAAGATGGTTACTGAGCTAGGGATGAGTTCCAAATTGGGTCATCTCACTTTAGGAAAGAAAGAGGGGCCGGTATTCTTAGGTAGAGATTTAATAGAGCATAAAGATTACTCTGATGAGACAGCAAGATTAATAGACCAAGAGGTTAAAAAAATTGTCGATGAGGCCTACGATAGAGCAAAGGGAATAATAGAAGAACATTTAGACAAACTTAAGCTTTTAGCAACTAAACTCTTAGAAAAAGAGGTATTGGATTCTCAGGAAGTAAAGGAAATTGTAGGGCTTGAAAATGCCTAACCTTAGATGAGAGTAATTCCTATAGATGTAAAGAACTTAGCTCATGCTCATAAGATTATGGATTCTTTAGGCGTAGATAGAGAAGGTATAAAAATAATGGCTCCTAAGAGCATCTTCAGAGTTTTTAAAATCGAAGAGATAGATTCAGTAGCTGCTAATATAGTAAAGCAACAGCTTCTTTCCTTAGGGGGCGAAGCAAGCTTGCCTCGAGGGGCGTTAACTAAGAGGATTTCTACAGAAATGATTATTTCTGCTACACTTTCTCAACTTAAAAAAGTTATCCCTAAATTAAAAAGACAAAGCTTTGGTTTAAAAGAGTTAGGAGAAAAAATAGCTAGTTTTGTTAAAGAAGAAAACACTACCTTATTGTTAGCTAGAGATAAAAAAGTTTCCATTAGAAAACCCATGATTTGTGGAATAATAAATTTGACTCCTGATTCTTTCAGTGGAGATGGGATTTTTAAGGATTCTTTACATTCTTTAACTAAAGCTAAGCATCTGGTTTTAAAAAAGGTAGAGGCAATGGTAAAAAATGGAGCAAGAATGATTGATGTGGGAGGAGAATCTAGCCGACCTTTTTCCCAAAGAATAAGCCCAGAAGAGGAGATAAAAAGAGTAATTCCTTACTTAAAAGAGATAAGAAAGCGATTCCCATCTGTTTTACTTTCCATTGATACTTACAAATACAAGGTTGCTAAAGAGGCAGTTAACGAAGGTGTAGATATCATAAACGATATTACTGCTTTAAGAGAGTCTACTCAGATTTTCTCTCTAGTTAAAAAGTATAAGTTAGGATGCATCTTAATGCATATGAAGGGAACACCTCAAACTATGCAGATTAGACCTTTCTATAAAGATGTAGTTAGAGAGATTATAAGTTTTCTGGAAGAACGAGTAGATTTCTGTTTGAAAAAAGGGATAGAGAAGGCTCAACTTATGATAGATCCAGGAATAGGGTTTGGGAAGCGTCTCCAGGATAATATCGAAATTCTTGCTCGTCTAAGGGAATTTAAAACTTTAGGATTACCTATTTTCTTAGGGGTTTTTCGAAAGTCCTTTATTGGTCAGATTCTGAACCTTCCTGTAGAAGAAAGGTTAATTGGTAGTGTAGCAGCAGTAATCTGGGCTGTTCTTAAAGGAGCTAATGTTTTAAGAGTTCATGATGTAAAAGAAACCGCCCAGGCTCTTAAAATTATTGAGAAGTTGGCAGAAAACTAATGGAAGTACTAGCTAATTTGTTAAATTGGAAAGCAATAATAGAAATTTTAATTTTGTGGTTTGTTATCTACCGAATATTTTTATTCTTGAAAGGAACCAAGGCAGTTTATCTTCTGAGGGGCATAGTTATTTTAGTCGTTTCTTTCTTTATATTTCAAAGATTAGGGTTTCATGTGCTAAGCTGGTTATTAACCAAATTTTTTGCTTTCTTCTTACTCTTAGTGGTAATTATTTTCCAGCCTGAGTTAAGAGAGGGGCTTATCCGTTTAGGAAAAAGACATTTTTTCCCTTTAGAATTAGGGAAGGAGGAAATCGAGAAAGCAATTAAGGAGATTGTTACTGCAGTAGGGAATATGGCAAAAAGAAAAATAGGAGCACTTATAGCTATCAAAAGAGAAATAGGACTTAAAAATATAGTGGAGACAGGAGTGATTCTAAATGCCCAGATAAGCAGTGAGCTCTTAGAGAATATATTTTATCCCTTAGCACCCCTTCATGATGGAGGAGTAGTGGTAGATGGAAATCTAATAGTGAGTGCTGCCTGTCTTTTTCCTATTTCCGATAATCCTAACTTAGAGAAAACCTTAGGGATGCGTCACAGAGCAGCTGTAGGACTTTCTGAACATTCTGATGCTGTGGTAGTGGTAGTTTCTGAAGAAAGTGGAGCGATGTCCTTGGCTATAAACGGTCAACTTACCAGAAATCTTTCTGGAGAGGAATTGTTTACTATTCTTAAGGGACAGTTGAGGAAGGAAAAATGAAGATAAAAGTAAGATTGAATCTTAAGACTTTGCTATTTAATAATTTCTGGTTAAAGGTAATTTCTTTTATCATAGCTCTCATTGCTTGGCTTTATGTTAATGGAGAGATTATGCGAGGAATAAAGATATGAAATTAGGGGTTAACATAGATCACATTGCTACCTTAAGAGAAGCAAGAAAGACTATTTATCCTGATCCAGTTGTAGGGGCGTTGCTGGCAGAGTATGCAGGATGTGACTCTATAGTAGCTCACCTAAGAGAAGATAGGCGTCACATAAAAGAAAGAGATATTATCCTTATTCGCAAAGCAATTTGTATACCATTTAATCTAGAAATGTCTACTAACAAAGAAATTGTTGCTTTTGCCTGTAATTTAAAACCTCATAAAGCTACTCTTGTTCCGGAAAGAAGGAGAGAGTTAACTACTGAAGGAGGCTTGGATTTAGTTACTTACTATAGTAAAGTTAAAAAAGTAGTGGATAAGTTAAAAAGAGAAGGTATCGAAGTAAGTATTTTCATTGATCCTTCAAAATCACAGATAAATAGAGCAAAGCGTTTAGGGATAAACATCATAGAGCTTAATACGGGAAGGTACTCCGAAAGTAAAAGTAAGAAAGAAAGAAAAGGCCGTCTTGCTAAAATTAAGGAAGCTGCTAAGTATGCTAAAAAAGAGGGTTTCTTTGTTGCTGGAGGTCATGGTCTAAATTATGAGAATGTAGGAGAGATAGCTAGGATAAGAGAAATTGAAGAGTTGAATATTGGTCATGCTATAATCTCACGAGGGGTATTTGTAGGATTAGTATCTGCGGTAGAAGAGATGATTGAGATTATTAGAAAGAATAGGCGATTAAAAACTTAAAAATGGTAATAGGAGTAGGAATAGATATAGTAAAGATAGAGAAGTTAAAAGAGGCGGTACAGAAATGGGGGACTCTTTTCCTAAATAGGATTTTTAACTCTCAGGAGTTAGAGAATATTCAGGAAGGTAGAATATACTATCAGCGTTTGGCGGCAAGGTTTGCAGCTAAGGAAGCGGTAATAAAGGCACTTTCTAAAAATTACCCTTTAGTTTTGAAAGACATTCTTATCCTCAATAGAAAGAATGGAGCTCCTTACTGTGAGGTAAAGAAAAAAATTGATTTAGATATCTCTCTTTCTATAACTCACATAGAGGACTATGCGGTTGCCTGTGCAGTTGCTCAGAAGAAAGTCTGATACCCATAAAGGGGATTATGGACACTTGCTTATTATAGGAGGATCTCCCGGACTTACAGGAGCGGTATGTTTAGCAGCGCAGTCCGCTTTAAGAATCGGTGCAGGTTTAGTCACGGTAGGTATTCCTGAATCCTTAAATCTAATCTTTGAAGTTAAGCTAACTGAAGTAATGAGTTTGCCTCTTTCAGAGACATCTTCTTATGGTATCTCTTTTAAGTCTTTTAATAAGATAAAAGAGTTTACTCCCAGGATTGATGCTTTGGCTATTGGAGTAGGAGCTGCTAAAGACCCTTCCACTAAGAGATTGATTCTTAAGGTAGTTGAGGAGATAGATAAACCTAAAGTAGTTGATGCTGATGGAATAAATGCTTTAGCCGATGATTTAAAAGTTTTAAAGAAAAGATTAAACGGTTTGATCCTTACTCCTCATTTGGGAGAATTTTCTCGCTTAGTTAAAAGAGATATTGATTTTATAAAAAGTAATAGAAAACACCTTGCTAAGGAATTTGCTCTTCGGTATAATTTAATCCTTGTATTAAAAGGGAATAAAACCTTAGTTACTGATGGACATAAGCTCTTTGAAAATACTACTGGAAATCCAGGGATGGCTACTGCTGGGATGGGCGATGTGCTTACAGGAATAATCGGAGGGTTAGTAGTTCAGGGATTAAATCTTTTTGAAGCAGCCAAGATAGGAGTTTACCTCCATGGTTTAGCAGGAGACTATGCTGCTAAAGATAAGACACAACTTTCGTTGATTGCTTCCCATGTGATTGAGTATCTACCTAAGGCAATAAAAGAAAGTAGTTAAGTTCTCTCTGCCCAGGTAGCTCAACGGTAGAGCAGGGGTTTTGTAAACCTCAGGTTGGAGGTTCGAATCCTCTCCTGGGCTTAAAAGTTAATTACAGATTACAGATTACAAATTACAAATTACAGATTAATTTGAAATTTGTAATTGGTCAATTTGTAATTAATTTTTTGGGCAGGTTCCCGAGTGGACAAAGGGGGCAGACTGTTCCACCAAAGGTGGATCCGCCTCAGGCGGAAAATCTGCTGCGCTTGTAATGTGTTGTGTATATGTTCTTAAAAGTTTAAAAGATGG
>QNCE01000062.1 GCA_003644405.1 Candidatus Omnitrophota bacterium
CGCAGGGTTATACTCATCATCATAGTAAAGTGCACCCTCTTGGGAATTAAACTTTAACCTCTTCAACGTCCCACTTTGAGTCTTCCATATTAGAGTATCAGAATCAGGTAATTCTACTACTGCCTCGTCAGAGATATTTACTGTCCGCATTAGACTCTGAAAAGCAGTCTCCAAAGTAGCCGCTGTCTCTTCGGATGGAGAAAGGGCTAAAAATCTTTGCTTAGTTTTAAAATAGAAGGTAGTAACAGGCAAAAGGACAGCAATACAAACCCCTATTACTATAGAAGCTAAGATAACTTCCATTAAGGTTAAACTCTTCTTCATCACCCCTCCTTTCTTATTGACTCTGCCACCAAAATTTACTAATTTTTAATTTAAATGTATCATTAACCCGATTAAGGGGAACAGTAGCTAAACTAATCTCAATATTTTCTCCGTCTTCACTCTTCCAGCTTACTGTGACAGTATGTTTTCTAAACTCTTTAGAGAAAGGTGAAGTACTACCATCTACCTCGTAAACAATTTTCACACTATCAGGATAGTTTTGAGGAACCATATTTTTACTTTTTATATCACCAATTGGTTGAAAAGGATTAATAGTTAAGTTAGTATCAGTTGTGTAATCATAGTAATCAGAGCCTGCAAAAGGCCTACAACTGCTATCATAAACAACCTTCCCTAACCAAGTAAAATCTGTAGAAGGGTCATAGAGATATTTACCTTGAGAGGGTTTATACTCATATACCATCCTGTAAGAATAAGCTTCCTCGCAAAGCTTAGTACAACAGCACTGCCCACAAGGAGGAGAAAGATATAAACTCCCTCCGCAAGGAGTTCGGTTAGGCCAACAAGTAGTTACGCTCTTCTCATAGAAATACTCTATTCCTTCTCCAAACTCAAGAATCTCTCTGGCTAAATTAAGGGCGATGTACTTATAGCTTATTCTTCCTTCATTTTTGTAGATAAACAAAGAGAGGGTACCAATCAAAGCAATAAGAGAAGCTAAAATAACTAAAGAGACTACTACTTCTAAGAGAGTAAATCCTTTACGCCAAAGAGATTTGTTAGTAGAGAGGAAAATATTTCTCACCTTACTCTTCTTCTCTTATCTTAGAAAGATTAACAAATTTCATATACTCCTTTATAAACCCTAAATACACACTTCCTACCGGACCATTTCTCTGCTTAGCAATGATTACTTCAGCTATCCCTTTGTTTTCTGGAGTAGGGTTATAGTATTCTTCTCTTAAGAGAAGAGCAACTACATCTGCATCCTGTTCAATAGCTCCTGACTCTCTTAAGTCGGAAAGTTGAGGTCTGTGGTCAGAACGTGTCTCAACTGCCCGAGAAAGTTGACTGACCGCAACTACCGGAATATTTAACTCCTTAGCCAAAGATTTTAATGCACGAGAAATCTCAGAAATCTCTTGCTGTCTTGATTCTCCCCGGTGGAGAGCTCTAATCATCTGAAGGTAATCTACGATAATAAGACCGATATTGTGGTGAGCGCGTAGACGCCTTGCCTTTGCTCTTAACTCAAAAATATTCATAGCAGGAGTATCGTCTATGTATAAGGGAGCTTCGGATAATCTGCTAGAAGCGCTGGTGATAAGAGGCCATTCACTTGGGGACAGAAAACCGGTTCTTAACTTATGAATGTCTATTTTAGCTTGTGAACAAAGAAAACGCTGAATAAGTTGCTGACGGGACATCTCCAAACTAAAGAAACCTACAGGAATTTTTTCCTCTACCGCCACATACTCAGCAATACTACCAACAAAAGCGCTTTTACCCATAGAGGGACGTCCGGCAACGATTATTAGGTCTCCTTGCTGGAAACCTGCGGTTTTAGTATCGAAATCTATAAATCCTGTAGGAACTCCCGTAATATGAGATTTCTTATGGTACAAAGATTCAATAACCTCAATAGCATCTTTCAGAACTTCTTTTATATGAAGATACCCTCCCTCTACTCGGCGATCACTTATCTCAAAGATTAATCTTTCTGCCCTATCTAAAATAGCAGAAACATCTTCATCCTCTCTGTAAGCAAGACAAAGAATTTGGTCAGCGTTGTGAATGAGGGAGCGCAGGATACTTTTTTCCTTAACAATACGAGCATATTGAGAGGCATTGGCAGGAGTAGGAACAAAATCAGCTAAAGTAGCCAGATAAGAAGCTCCCCCCACTTTCTCTAAGAGTTTCTTTTTTCCTAAATCTTCAGCAACTGTAAGAATATCGCACTTTCTTCGAGAATCAAAGAGAGAAACAATAGAAGAAAATATTAGTTTGTGTTCTTGTTTATAAAAATCATCTTCGTTTATAATCTCTAAAATCTCCGGAATAATAGTCTCTTCCAGAAGCATAGCTCCCAATACTGCCATTTCTGCTTCTAAGTTTTGAGGGGGTAACCTTTCTAACTCTTCCCTAGTCTTTTGAGAAGGGAAATTCATTTTTTAACCACCCATATACGAAGGGAACCTTTAACTTGGGGATGTAACTTAATTTCTATAGAATAGACACCTAATTTCTTTATAGGTTCGGCAATAATTATATTATCCTCTTCTATATCTATTCCCTCACTTTTTAAAAACTTAGAAACTTGAACACTTCCTACACTACCATAGATATCTTCACCCTCTTTTACTTCCACAGGAATGGTCAAAGACAACTTTTCTATCTTCTCTTTAAGCTGTAAAGCTTGCTCTTTCTTTTTCTCTAAAAGTTTTTTTTCTCTCTCCTTTATTTTCTCTAAACGTTGAAGGTTTTCCTTATTAGCATAGAGAACAAGACCTTGAGGAATAAGATAATTGCGGGCATACCCATCCTTAACTTCTACAACTTCACCACACTTCCCTAACTTTTTTACATCTTTTATAAGAATGACTTTCATTATCTTCTTAAGTAAGGAAGTAAACTTAAGAATCTTGCTCGTTTTATCTCCCTTGCTATTTTCCTCTGATGTTTAGCGCAATTTCCCGAAAATCGGCGAGAAACAATTTTGCCTTTAGAAGAAAGGTAACGAGACAGAAGTTCTACATTTTTGTAATCAATTTCCAAATTCTTTTTACAAAAAATACAACTTTTTTTAAATCTAACCTGCTTAACTTTCCTCTTCGCCATCAGATAGCTCCTCCTAAATCTTCTTCCTCTAAGGTTGAAATCTCCTCAGGTTCTTCTCCTAAATCTATCGCCTCAGTCTCCGCTGGTTTTCCTCCTCTGGGCATAAACTGAACCCTTACTGCTCTTACTTCTACAATATTTCTTGACTTACCCTCGTTATTCTGCCAACTCCTTGATTGAAGTCTTCCCTCTACAAATATCTGTCTTCCTTTTTGAAGATATTGATTACATATCTCTGCATTTCTTCCCCATACTACTATATTTACAAAGCAAGCATTAGATTTTAGCTCACCATTTTTATCTTTGAAAGGAGTATTTACTGCAATTCTCAAAGTAGTAACCGCAGTTCCTGAAGGGGTATAACGAAGTTGAGGATCTTGGGTGAGATTGCCTACCAAAAATACTTTGTTAAGATTAACCATAATTAACTCCTCTCTCTTTTAATAATAATATTTCTTAAAATCTTCTCCTCTAACCGTATTGTCTCCTTCAAATTAGCAAGTTTCTCTACAGAAAGAGAAAACTTTACCAGCCAATAAAGGCCCTTATCGTACTTCTTCTTTTCTGCACCTCTTGACCGCAAAGGATAACAAAATTTTCTCTCCTTAGCCCATATTTTAGAATCCAACACTTTCCCCCCTAATTCTTTTATTTTCTCTGAAATCTTAGTAAATAATGCTTCTTTTTCTTCCTCTCCTATATCTGGCCTCACTATTATCATAGACTCATAGCGTCTATCCATTTTCGCCCCTCTTTCTCACATTGTACTTCTGCATCACAAACTCTATACCAAAATTTGCCCATTCCCAACAACCTTGAGCAGCCTCTTCAACAACTTTCTCTACAACAGGCAACTGCTCAAGAGTAAAATCAGAAAGTACGTAATCTGTTGCTTCTCCCTCCAAGGGTTTAGATATACCTATCCTTAAACGAGGAATATCCTCACTTCCTAAAGCAGAAATAATTGAAGCCATCCCTTTATGCCCTGCGGAGGAACCTCTTCTAGCGAACCTCACTCTTCCTAAAGGTAAATCCATATCATCATAAATAACTAAAAAATTTTCTTTAGAAAGACTATAAACAGAAAGAAGAAGTTTAGCAGCTAATCCTGAATTATTCATAAAAGTAGTAGGCTTTGCCAAAAGAATCTCTTCTTTTCCGGATACTGCTTTAGTAATCATTGCCTTTACTCTAAAAGATTTCTTAAATTTTAAATTTTCTCTCTGAGCAATCTTATCTACTACCATAAATCCTACATTATGACGATTATTTATATAGGTTTTACCTGGATTACCTAAACCAACAATAATTTTCAACCTTCTTCCTGAGGTTTCTTTTCCTTAATTACTTCAGGTTCCTCGCTTACCTCCTCTACCTCTTCTTCTACTTCTTCTTCCTTCTTGGCTACAATGGTAATGATGGTCTCTCCAGGATCTTCCAAAATCCTTATCTTCTCCGTAAGATGAATATCGCCTACGTGTATAGAGTGACCTATCTGAAGAGAAGAAACATCTACTTCTATCTTCTCAGGAATTTCTAAAGGTAATGCCTCGACTTCTAACTCCCAAAGCATCTGCTCTAAAACTCCTCCTTCTTTTACTCCTTGAGGTTCTCCTTTTAACACCAAGGGGACTTTAACTCTAATTCTTTCCTTCATAGATACCTTTAGAAAATCCATATGGAGAACTTCTTCGGTTAATGGATGAAGCTGAATATCCTTTATTACTGTAGCAATTCTGTTAGCCTTCTCCTTACAATCCTCTAATATTATCTCTATAATGCTACTTTCAGAAAAATGGTAGGCTTTAAGAGTTTTCAGCTCAGTGATGGGAACCTTTATAGGAATGTTTAAATCCTTTCCATATATAACTGCCGGAATGAACCCTTCTTTTCTCAACTTTTTAGCTATCTCTTTACCTGTCTTATCTCTTTTTAGTGCTTTTATACCGACCTTCTCCATATTCTAACTCCTTATAGAATCGAAGAGAATACTTATAGATTTTTCTTGATGAATCCTTTTTATTGCCTCAGCAAACAATTTACTCACTGATACTACTTTAATCTTTTTACTTTGTTTCTCTTTAGGTAAAGGAATAGAATCGGTAATTACTAGAAAGTCTATAAAGGAATCTTCTAGTTTCTGTATTACGTTAGCCGATAAAACCCCATGTGTAACACAAGCATAGATTCTCTTAGCTTTTGCTATCTTTAAAGCTTTTGCTGCCTCAACCAAAGAACTCCCTGTAGCAATAATATCATCTACAAGAATAGCATTTTTACCCTTTACTTCTCCTAAGATATGCATAACTTCTGTAGATTCAGGAGAATTTCTTCTTTTATCTACAATCGCCAAAGAAGCCCTAAATCTTTTAGCATAGGCTCTCGCCATCTTTATTCCTCCTACATCAGGAGAAACGACTACTAAGTTATTATCTAGTTTTACCTTCTTAAAATAATCCAAAAATACGTTTACAGCATAGAGATGGTCTAAAGGAATATCAAAGAAACCCTGAACCTGTCCAGCATGTAAATCTAAAGTTAAAATTCTATTTGCTCCTGCCACAGTTAAAAGATTTGCTACTAGCTTCGCAGTTATAGGAACACGAGGTTGGTCCTTTCTATCTTGGCGAGCATACCCAAAGTAAGGAATTACAGCAGTAATCCTCTTTGGAGAAGCTCTTTTTAAAGCATCGAGAATAATTAAAAGCTCCATAAGATTCTCATTTACTGGAGGAGATGTTGGCTGGATGAGAAAAACATCTTTACCTCTCACATTTTCCTCTATTTTCACTCTCACTTCCCCATCACTAAATCTACCTACTAAAGCTTTTCCTAACCTTATTCCCAAGTGTTTGCATATCTTCTTCGCTAAAGCTAAATTGGCATTACCACTAAACACTAACATCACTTTTCCCTTTTCTTTAAAGGTTTGGCAGGAATACCTACCACCACCGTGTTGTTTTCTACCTCCTTAGTCACTATTGCCCCTGCTCCTGTTAGAGCATTCTTCCCAATCTTACAAGGAGCTACTATTACCGTATGGGAACCAAGAAAAGCATAATCTTCAATGAGTGTTTTATATTTGTGCTTACCATCATAGTTAGCAGTAACAAACCCAGCTCCAATATTTACTCCCTCTTTTATAGTAGCATCTCCTATGTAGCTGAAATGCTTAGCTCGTATCTTAGGACCAACCTGAGAACGAGTTATCTCTACAAAATTCCCAATAGAGCTACCTTCTTTAACGTAAGTATTTTGACGCAAATGGACAAAAGGACCAATGGAACAGTTAGTGCCAATTATAACATTTTTCTCTATATAAGTAAAGGGGTAAATTATAGAATTTTTTCCAATTTTAGTATCGTAACTTAAAAAAGTAGTGTAAGGGTCAATTATCCTTACTCCTTTGCGCATTGCCCTCTCTAATAGTCTCTCATTCAATAACTTATATGCTAAAGCTAAATTACTCTGAGTGTTAATTCCTATAATCTGTCTCCAATCTTCTAAAAAGTAAGTGGAAATTTTTAAGTTTTGGCGAGAAAATATCTCTACAATATCGGTTAAAAAAAACTCCTTTTTTCTTTTATTCATCCTTATTTTCTTTAGTCCTTTTCCAAGATAGGATTTTTTGAAACAGTAGATCCCACTATTTACCTCATCTATAGGATGAGTTAACTGTTGCTTCTCTATTATTTTAATTACTTCTCCTCCAGAGTTCCTTAGGATTCTGCCTAAATCGCTATCGAAAGGTAACCTACTGCTAATAAGAGCGCAGGGAGAATTCTCCTTAAAGTAGAGGTTAATAAATCTTCGTAAGGTCTTTGCCTCTATCAAGGGAGTATCTCCACAAAGAACAAGAATATCTTCTTCTTTAGCAAAGGGTAAAGCAACCTCTACTGCTTTAGCTGTTCCATTACATACCTTCTGATGAACAAACCTTATATCAGGAAACTTCTCTCTAACTATCTTCTTAACTTCTTCCTTCTTATAACCAACTACCAAAGAAATATCTTCTATTCCCAATTTCTTGAGAACATCTAAAGTATAGAAAATTAGCGGTCTTCCTCCTAAATCTAAAATGACCTTTGGTCTAGCGAGTCTTATACGCTTACTCTTACCTGCTCCTAATACTATTGCTGAAAGTTTTCTCATATTTTTTGTTTCCTACTGCCCGGTGAGGACTCGTAACAAATCTTTTGCTAAGCAAAAGTCTAAAAAATATTTGTTCCGAGACTCCTTTTGCTTA
>QNCE01000063.1 GCA_003644405.1 Candidatus Omnitrophota bacterium
CCTTCTCCCACATTTATTTTGTAAAAGAACTTCTTCTTCTCTAAAACATTCTGTAAAATACGCTCAGCGGTATTCCACTTTTCTATCTCACCAATAAACTCCTCTGGCCGAGTACTTAGTTCTGCCTCAAAATTTTTGAACCCAAACTTATCCATAGCATCCTTTACAAAATCCAAAACTCCCTCTATCTCTTTCTCCAAATCTTCCTCTTTACAAAAAATATGCGCATCGTCTTGGGTAAATCCCCTTACTCTTAGCAGACCGTGAAGAACACCACTTTTTTCGTAACGGTAAACTGTGCCTAATTCAAATATCCTCAAGGGTAAATTGCGCCAGCTTCTCAATTCTGATTTGTAAATAAGAATGTGTCCTGGACAATTCATAGGTTTTAAAATGAACTCTTGGTTCTCTTTGGTGATTGAGTACATATAATCTTTATAATAAGTAAGGTGCCCACTTCTTTCCCAAAGAGTTTTATCCATAATATGCGGGGTTATTACTAATTGATATTCTCTTTTTCTATGTTCAGCTATCAACCAATCTTCTATTATTCTTCTTAAAATTGCTCCTTGGGGTAAATAAAAAACTAAACCTGCACCAGCTTCTTCATGGTAAATATCATAAAGAGCTAAATCTTTCCCTAATCGGCGATGGTCTCTTTCTTTTATCTCTTTTAATCTTTGAAGGTATTCCTCTAATTCCTGAGAAGAAAAAAATGCTGTCCCATAAATACGAATAAGTTGGGGACCTTTTTCTTTTCCCCGCCAGTAGGCTCCTGAAATAGAGAGAAGTTTAAAGTACTTTGCCTCTTTAGTAGAATTAAGATGTGGACCCCGACACAGATCAATGAAATCATTATGTCTATAGATAGAAACTGTATCTCCCGGTATCTCTTTAATCAACTCTAGTTTGTAAATTTCTCCTTCTTTCTTAAAGTACTCCTCTGCTTTTGTCTTTGGCCACTCTTCCCTTATAAAAGGGTAATTCTTTTGAATAATCTTTTTCATCTCCTCTTCAATCCTGGGAAGATCCTCCTCTCCTATCTTCTCTGGAATATCAAAATCATAGTAAAAACCATCCTGAATTGCCGGACCAATCCCCAATTTAACACGAGGGTAGAGTCTCTTTACTGCTGAAGCCATAATGTGTGCACAAGAATGTCTTAACGTATCTAAATCCATCGCTTCCCACAATAAATTTTGGTGGGCGCAAGAGGACTTGAACCTCTGACCTTCACGATGTCAACGTGACGCTCTAGCCACCTGAGCTATGCGCCCACATTTTTTAGTAAGTATGGGCGGGGAGGGACTCGAACCCTCACGTCCCTTACGGGACATGGGATTTTAAGTCCCAGGCGTCTGCCTATTCCGCCACCCGCCCATAACTTTTTATTCCCTTCATCAACTTTTTAATTCTTCCTAACGTGACTCTCTTCAATCGTAAGCAATACGGAAATAACTTATAAGATGCATTCTTACAAACAAAGTTATTCCCCTCACCTACCTAAAGAATTTTTCTTATTTAAAGGCGGCGAGCGGATTTGAACCGCTGAATAGTGGTTTTGCAGACCACTGCCTTTCCCCTTGGCTACGCCGCCTTTTCTCTTCTACTTACTTTCTCCTACTTTTATTTTTTTAAGAGCGATCTCTCTTAAAGCGTTATCTAATGCCTTTTCTGAAGGCTTTTCTATCAAAGGTTTCTCTCCGTCAGCAAGCTGAAGTGCTCTCTTTGCCCCTAGCACCGCAAGTTTATAAACAGAACCGTTACTGGCCTCTAAAAGTTTCTCTAAAGGAACATAATCTTGGCTCATTGATTAATCCCATTCCTTAGTATCTCCTCTAATTTTTTTACACTTTCCCTAATATTCTGATTAACTATTAAATAATCATAGAATTTCAAAAATTGCAACTCTTTTTTTGCTAGGCTTATTCTCTTCTTTATATTCTGAGAATTTTCCTTTCTTTTTTTCAATCGACACAAAAGTTCCTCTCGATGAGGAACAGTTATAAAAATAGTAATTATTTTATCTTTCTTTAGTTTACTTTTCAAATACTTTCCTCCTTTAACATCAATGCAAAGAATCAAATTTTTACCTCTTCTCTTTGCTTCCTCTAAAAAAAATCTTGGTGTGCCATAAAAATCATCTAAAACTTTTTGTGTCTCTAGAAAAAATCCCTTCTTTTTCAAATCTTTAAAACTCTTCTCATCCACGAAGAAATAATCTCTTCCTTCCTTCTCTCCTCTTCGCTTCTTTCGAGTAGTAAAGGATATACCTCTTAAAAAATTATCCTTCACAAATTTTTTTTGGAATAGTCGATTGATAAGTGTGGTTTTACCTGCTCCTGAGGGGCCGGAGATGATAAATACTTTCGGTTTTCTCATTCTATGTTCTGAGCCTGCTCTCTTATCCGCTCAGCACAAGTTTTTCCTTTTACAATTAATGATGCTACTCTCACTTTTTTTGTTTTACTCATACAGGTATTCAATTCTCTCAAAATCTCTTGAGCAAGAAAATCTATCTTCTTCCCTTTAGGAAGATTGCTTTTTTCATTCACTAATCTTCTCATTCTTCTTAAATAAAAAGTAATGAGAGTTATCTCCTCTTTAATATCTTCTTTGCCCAATTCCTCTCCAATTTTAGGTTTTATCTTCTTCACTTTTCTTATAATTTCATTTAGATCTTTTAAATAAGTCAAAATCTCTTTCTTTATATTCTTTCCTTCCTTTTCTCGAAATTCTACTAACCGAGCTAACGCCTCTCTCACTCCTTCTATAATTAAGTTATCTTCTCCTTTAGAAGAAGACTCCATCCTTACCAGCCCTGGCAGAGATAAAAAATCTTTTATACTCAATTTACCATCTATCTTAAGAAGAGCAGCCATTCTAGTTAACTGACGGTAATAATCATAAAAAAGAGGAAAATTAAAGACTGCTTTTTCTCTGGAGAAAAACTTCAAAAAGAGGTACACCTCTACCCTTCCTCTAAAGATTTTCTTTTCAATCAACTTCCTCAATTTTACTTCTAGTGCTATCTTCTGAGGAGGGAGATGGTGAAATTATATATCTAAGTATTTGGAATTCAATGACTTAATAATGATATCTGCTTCCTCTCCTCTCTTCTTCTTCCTCGCTTGACCGTAGCCCGTCATTGCTCTCATTTCCACACCTTCTTTTTTACTCTACCCAGGGTTATTTCTTTGATAGGATATAAAGGGTAAACAATCTCATCCGGTTCAAACCAAAGTTTTATCTCTCGTTCTGCTTCCTCCTCACTACTAGAAGCATGAACTACATTTTCATAAAGCCCGCTAGTGAGAATTCTTCCATAAGCTCCTCTAATAGATGTGGGTTCTGCTTCTTCGGGATTAGTTGCTCCTGCTATTTTTCTTACTTTTGCAATAGCATCCTCACCCCAGTAAACAAGAGCCATTACCCGATTATCTCCATGGAGTCGACCGGTAATGTATTTAATAAGTTCGGAATAAAAAGGTTTTTCTTTAAGATGAGCATAATGTTTAGCAGCTAAGTCTTTAGAAACTTTAACCATTTTTGCTCCAATTATCTTTAATTTTGTCTCAGAAAGGCGAGTAAGAATGTTTCCGGTAAGAGATTTCTTTAACCCATCGGGCTTAATGATCACCAAAGTAGCTTGTTCTTTCATGACAACTTCTCTACTATTCTCTGTAAATCTGTTAAGTTGTGATACTGGATGATAATTTTACCTTGATTATTTTTTTTGTGCAACACTTTTACTTTTGTTCCTAAACTTTTTCTCAACTTTTCCTCTATCTCTTCCACAAAAGGATCGATAACCCTTTTTTTCTTCTTAGGGAGGCTCCTCCTTACTTTCTCCTCTATCTCCCTTACTGAAAACCCCTCTTTAATAATTTTGTAAAAAAGTGCCTTCTGCTCTTCTTCTTTTTCCAGCCCCAGAATAGCTCTTGCTTGAGTAAAGGTAATTATATTCTTCTTAACTGCCTCCTGAATCTCTTGAGGAAGTTTAAGAAGGCGAATGGTATTAGAGATAGAGGTTTTATCCTTTCCTATGAGTCTAGCTATTTCTTCATAAGTAAGAGCAAACTCCTCATTTAACCTCTTAAAAGCTAACGCTTCCTCGATAGGATTAAGGTTTTTCCTTTGCAGGTTTTCTACCAAAGCTAAAACTAAAGATTCTTTATCACTTACTTCTCGAATTATTGCTGGTAACTCTTTGATTCCCAAAGACTTAGCAGCTTGAAACCTACGACCTCCAGCAACAACCTCAAATTTTTCTCCTACTTTTCTTACTATAATAGGTTGAATTATTCCTTTTTCTCTGATAGAAGCTTTTAAGTCTTCTAATTCTTGAGGATCGATTTCTTGACGAGGTTGAAAAGGAGAAGGTTCTATTTTTTCTACAGAGAGAGAAACAAAACTTTTTTCTTTCTCCTCTTTTTTTCTAGGGATCAATGCTTCTAATCCTTTTCCTAACACTTTCCTTTCCATAAAAAATCAGCCTCCTTCTTTTAAAGAAGACCCACACAAATCAAGATCTATCTTCCTTTTTAAAATCTCTTGAGTTAAATTGAGATAAGCTTTTGTTCCTACACAAGAAGGGTCATAGAAAAGAATAGGTTTACCAAAGCTAGGAGCTTCTGCTAATTTCACATTGCGCGGAATGATAGTAGTAAATACTTTTTCTTTAAAAAATCTCTTCACCTCTTCTATTACTTGGAGAGCAAGACGTGTCCTAAAATCTGCCATGGTAAGAAGAACTCCTTCTATCTCCAAACGAGGATTTAATCTCTCCTTTACCAACTCAATAGTATTTAAAAGTTTAGAGACACCTTCTAAAGCGTAATATTCACACTGAATAGGAATAATAAGACTATCTGCAGCTACTAACACATTTACAGTAAGAAGTCCCAAAGAAGGAGGGGCATCGAGAATAATATAATCAAAATCATACCGTATCATCTCTAATAACCGTCTCAATCTACTCTCTCTCTCTTCTAAAGAGACTAGTTCTATCTCTGCCCCTGTAAGAGAAATAGATGAAGGAATAAGAAAAAGGTTCTTCCAAGAAGTAGAAACAATAAGTTTTTGAGGAGGTTCTTTTTCTATCAACCCTTGGTAGATAGAAGGAAGTTCTGAGGAAACTTCTTTTCCTAAACCACTAGTAGCATTTCCTTGAGGATCAACATCTACAAGAAGAGTTTTTTTCCCTGCTAAAGCTAAAAATGTAGTTAAATTTACCGCAGTGGTGGTTTTCCCTGTTCCTCCCTTCTGATTACAAATTCCTATTATTTTACTCATTGAAGGAAAACCCTTATAAATCTTACATTTTTCTAAAAGTTTCCACGTGGAAACTTTTTCCTAAATAAAACCTTCTGATTTTTAATTTTATAAGATATTAAGAAAGTTGTCAAGAAAAGGTTTTAAGAAGTCTCTTTTGGAGAGATTCTCCATTGATAAAAAAGAGTGAAAAGATTTTGCATCAACCAATACAACACTAGGGCGGAGGGGAAGTTATAAAAGATTATACCAATAAACACTGCAAAGAATAATCCTACAGATTTTTGTTGCTTTGCCTGAAGAGAATCTTGAGAAGTAATCTTCTGCTGAAGAATTCCTATAACCACGATAAGGATAGGGAGAAGGTTTATATACTTTCCTAGAAAGGGGAGAGAGAAAGGAAGAGAAAGTATCCTATCAGGAAGAGAAAGATCTTTTATCCAAAGAAATTTTGCTCCTTTAAGTTCTACTACTCGCAAAAGCACTTGATAAAGAGCGATAAATACAGGCAATTGGAAAAAGATAGGTAAGCATCCTCCTAGAGGATTCACTTTATAGGCGCGATAAAGCTCTAAAATTTCTTTATTTAACTTCTGAGGGTTATCTTTATACTTATTTTTTAGTTCTTCTATTTTAGGCTGAAGAGCTTGCATTTTCCGCATCGCTTGAGTACTACGAAAAGTAAAAGGGAACAAAACTAGATAAATTATTGCAGAGAGAAGAATAATACTTATCCCCCAATTTTTTGTCCATAAGGCGAAAAGGGAAAGAAGTTTTACTAGTACTTTTCCTATAGGATGAAAGAAGCCATAATTTACTATTTCTTCTAAATGATACTTATCTAATTCTTCTAAGTGTTGAGGTCCTATGAATGCTTGGAGAGAAAAAGAGTTCTTTATAGAGACTTTGCATAAGAGAGAATTATCTTTTAACCGGGAAATTCTCAAAGAATGTTTTCCTGAAAAATACACTAAACAAAAATACCTATCTCTTATTCCAAAAAGAGAAGAAGTAAGTGTTTTAGAGGGAACTCTTTTTTGAGGAAAACGTTTAAGAGTAGAGGAAGTATTTTGATAAAAAAATTCCTGGTATCTTTGCTCTAACCTATTGATATTTAAAGGGTTATAAAAAAGAACTAGTTCTGACCTCTCTTTTTCTCCTTCTACCTTTAAGGTTAAAGTGTACCCTTTAAAGAGAAACTCTTTTTTTATATTTTTCTCACGATTAAAGAGGGTGATTTTTTCTTTCTCTTGGGTGAGTTGGAAGGGGAGAGTGCGGTGGGTAAAAACTAACCCTATATCTTTAAAAAGTAGCTCTTCTTGGTATTTTTTAATAAAGATTTTTTTTATATAACCTCCTGTTAATGAAAATGTTATGACAAACTTTTCTGTAGATACCTCTTCCAGCTGCTCTTCTTCTAAGGGAATTATCTCTTCTTTTGAAGACTCTTCTTCTTTGACTTCCCCAGAGGGAGGAGGAGGAGGAGTTTGAGGAAGATATTTCCTAGTAAGATGGGCATAAAAGATAAAGAAGAGAAGAGTAATTATTATAAAAGTGACCAGACGCCTTTCCATCTTTACTCTAAGTAATCGATTCCTCCAGGAGAAAAAGGATGGCACTTAAGGAGTCTTAACAGGGTTAGTTTTAATGCCTTAAGTAAAGGGTATTTCTTAAAAGCTTCTCGAGCATACTGAGAGCAAGAGGGGATAAACTTACAACAGGTAGGGAAAAGCCACTTTATGCAATCATAAAAATCGATTGCTCTTAAAAACACCCTTTTCATACTGTAAGTTTCTTTCTTCCTTTTTTTCTTCTTCTTCGTAGAATCGCTCTTCCTGAACGAGTGGCCATCCTTTTGCGGAATCCGTGTTTCCGCTTCCCTTTAAGTTTGGTAGGAGTAGTTAATCGCTTTTTCATAGGGGGTTAATTTTACATAATTTTTTTTGTTCTGTCAAACA
Source organism: Candidatus Omnitrophota bacterium (assembly GCA_003644405.1). GTDB lineage: Bacteria > Omnitrophota > Gorgyraeia > Duberdicusellales > 4484-171 > B7-G16. The sequence goes on from QNCE01000063.1 coordinate 7,233, forward strand.
CAAAAATAACTGGAGTTTCCCCAAAAAATAAGCTTTTATAATATTTTAGCCCAAAAATGGGAAAAGACTTCCCCCAAAAACAAGGAGGTGCCCCTATGAATAATGATATAGTAATCAGGGAAAAAGTCA
>QNCE01000064.1 GCA_003644405.1 Candidatus Omnitrophota bacterium
ATACCTCTACATATTGATGTAACTAAGGAAGGGGGCAAAAAATATATTAACGATCCTTTAGTAAAAAAACTCAAATTAGAAGAGTTTGTAATTGCTCCTCTCTGGTCCAAAGATAACCCTTTGGGGATAATTGAGGTGGATAACTGTATTACTCGTAAACCTATCACTGACGAGGATATAAAAATCCTTACTATGTTTATCAATCAAGCGGCAGGAGCTATTGAAAATTCTAAAGTTTTTGAGGACACTTTAATAAAAGCTCATACTGACTCTCTCACAGGATTATGGAATTATGGTTACTTTCAATATCGGTTGGATGAAGAACTTATAAGAGCGAAAGCTCAAAATTATAAGATTTCTGTGATGATGTTAGATATCGATGATTTTAAAAAATTTAATGATACCTTTGGGCATCAAGAAGGAGATAAAGTCTTAAGACGCATAGGAGAAATCTTAAAAGATAACTCACGAAAGATAGATATTGTTGCTCGTTACGGTGGAGAGGAATTTGCTTTAATTCTTCCTTATACTGATAAAGAGGAAGCAAAAATTATCGGAGAAAGAATCAGAAAAGCAATTGAGGAAGCAAAGATTGTGAATACTAATTTTACTGTAAGTATAGGAATTTCTTCCTTCCCCCAAGATACGCTTCAAAAAGATGAGCTCATAAGAAAAGCGGATTTGGCTCTCTACCGTGCCAAGAGAGAAGGTAAAAACAAAGTTATCTTAGCTTAATGCTTCCTTAGCGAACTTAACAGAGACTATTTTAGAAATGCCCTTCTCCTCCATAGTAACCCCATACAGTACATCAGCACTACTCATTGTTTTTTTATTGTGGGTAATGATTATAAATTGAGACTTTTGAGCAAACTCTTTAAGAAGATGATTAAAACGACCTACATTAGCTTCATCTAAAGGAGCGTCTATCTCATCAAGTACACACAGAGGAGAAGGTCTCACACTAAAAATAGAAAATATGAGAGCAATCGCTGTTAAAGCTTTTTCTCCTCCAGAAAGTAGAGAAACGTTCTGTAACTTTTTACCCGGAGGCTGAACTTCAATCTCTATCCCTGACTCTAAAATATTATCCTCATCAAGCAAAACTAGTTCTGCTCTTCCTCCCCCAAATAAGAAGCGGAAATTTTTCTTAAATTCTTCCTTTATTTTAGAAAACACTTCCAAAAATACCTCTCGTGAGGTTTTATTAATCCTAAAGATAGCTTTCTTTAATTCCTCTTTAGAGTTTATAAGATCTTGCCTCTGTTCTTTTAGGAATTGGTAGCGCTTATTTAATTCATCGAATTCTTCAATAGTTACCAAATTAACCTCTCCCAGAGAGGTTAATTTCCTTTTTAATTTATCTTTTTCCTTTATTAAGCTATCTAAATCCTCCTCTACCTCACATAATTGAAATTCTAAGTTATAAACCTGTCTTAAGTAATCAATGATCTTACTTTTCTCAAACTCTAACTCCTGAATTTTTAACTTCTTCTGATAAATGAGGTCCTTTACCTTCCCAAGCTCCTCTTCTAATATCTTAAGACGGGAAGAATTTTCTTCTTTCTCCTTAGCTAATCTTTCTTTTTCTTCAAGAAGCACCTTTTCGTTTTTGTGTAAAGTTTCTATCTCCTCTCTCTTACTAGCAATATCCTTCTCTAAACCAACAATCTCTTTATCGAATGCTTCGATCTTTCTTACATTTTCCTCTTTCTCTAGGTTAAGCTTCTCTATACTAGCCAATATACTATTCTTAGCCTCTTCTAACATCTGAACTTTTCCTGCTAAAGAGTTTTTATTTTCTTGTAAAGAAATCATCTCCCCTTCTTTTCTTGTAAGCTCAATCTCCAAGGAGTTCAATTCCTCACCCAAAGACTGATGTTTACTCTGTATAGAAGTTAACCTTTCCTCTACACTAGACAGGAGAGTTTCTTTGTCTTTTAAAGCACCCTCTAAATTATTTTTCTTTTCCTCTCCCTCTTTAATTTCTGTGAGGTTAGCCTCTATCTCCTGACTCAGTAAATCAAACTCTTCTTTTACTCTTAAAAACTCCTTACCCACACTGTCTTTCTCTTTAATTTTTTCTCCTAACTTTTTATCTAACTGGGAAATTTCATTACTTATCTGGTGCCATTCTTTCTTTATCTCTTCTAAATTCTTATCCTTCTGAAGTAAACTACTATTTACTTTCTCTATCTGTTGAGAAAGTTGGCTAATTTTTTCTTTAAGCTCTTCCTCTCGAAAAAGAATAGTTTTAGCTTCTACTTCTAGCTCCCAAGGTCCTGTTTCTCCCTTTTTATGAAGGTCTCCTTCTTTCAAAGAAATAATCAGTTTATTGATATCGGATGGCTCTTCATAAAAGATAAGTTTTATCTTACGAAAGGAAGAAATACCTTCATACCTTAACCTCAAGTCTTTTAAAAGTTCATAGTTAGAATTAAGTTCTGCCAATTCTTTTTCTTTCTCTATTTTACTTTTGATAAGTTCCTCTTTCTCCTTCTCATATATTTTTACCTTTTCGGTAAGCTCATCTTTTTTATTTTTAAGCTGTAAATAAAACTTATTCAGCTCATCAATATTTTGGGAAATTCCAGAAAGAGAAGCCTTGGCTTCCTCAAAAATATTACTTAACCTCTCTTTATCTAATAGTAACCTTCTTTTCCTAACATAGAGATTTTTAAGATAGGTATTGATTTCAATAAGTTCATTATTTATATCTACCCTTTGGGCCTCTTCAACTAGAATTTTCTGTTTAGTATCTTCTATCTCTAAAGAAAGTGAATCTAACGATTTCTGGCACTCAATTTTTTTATCTTTTAGAGTACTTATGTGTTGACTTAGATTTTCCAACTCCCTATCCAAAGAGGAAGAATTTTCTTTTTCTTGTTTAACCCTTTCTTCCTGAAAAAGTAACTTCTCTTTTAGTTGACCCAACTCTTTTTCTATAGCTTCAATTTTTGAACTTGCTTCTTCTCGACGCTGGGAATTCATCTCGATGTGGCTCTTATAAAGGTCTATTTTGGAGGTAGAGGAGATTATTTTAGAATGTAATGCCTCAAGTTCAGCTTCCACTTCTCTAATCTTATCACCTAACTTCTCCATTTCCTTCCGATGAGAAAGAATTTCTTCTTCTCTTTGAGCCTCTCCCCCTTTTAATTTATTTAACTCCTCTAGAAAGGTATCAATATCCTTCTCTAACTTTTTATAGTTTATACTAGCAATTTTTCTTTCTGTCTCTACGAGTTGGGCTTCTATCTCTTTAAATTTTCTTGCTTTTTCTACTTGTCTTTCCAAATACCTAATTTGGCGAGTGACCTCAGAAATAATATCTTCCAACCGCAACAAGTTCTGTTCGGTATCCTGTAGTTTTTTTATAGTTTCCTTCTTTCTCTCTTTATACTTTATTATTCCTGAAGCTTCATCAAAGATTACCCTCTTCTCTTCTGGTTTATAGCTTAGAAAAATCTCAATCTTACCCTGCTCTATAAAGGAATAGGTTGCCTCTCCCACCCCTGTACCTAAGAATAAATTTTGGATATCCTTTAACCTCACTAAATTCTTATTTAAGTAATATTCGCTTTCTCCCGAACGGTATAATCTTCTTGTCACAGCTACTTCTTTATAATCTATAGGTAGGTAATTATCCTCGTTAGAGAAAGTAAGAGTAACTTCTGTATAGTTGAGAGGAGGGTAATTCTGGGTTCCACTGAAAATAACATCTTCCATCTTAGAACCTCTCAAAGACTTAGGACTCTGTTCTCCTAAAGCCCATTTTATAGCGTCAAAAAGATTACTCTTGCCACACCCATTAGGCCCTACAATTGCTGTGATTCCTGACTCAAACTTTAAAACGGTCTTCTCAGGAAAGGATTTGAATCCAAAAATTTCTAAGGATTTAAGATACATTCTATCTTTTTAGTATCTCTTTAAACTTTTGAGTAAGGAGAGGGACGATTTTGAAAAGGTCCCCCACAATACCATAGTTGGCTACTTTAAATATGGGAGCTTCGGGGTCTTTGTTTATGGCTACAATAATTTTTGACGACTGCATTCCTACCAAATGTTGAATCTGTCCTGATATTCCACAAGCAATATATATCTTAGGAGAAACAGTCCTACCAGTTTGACCTACTTGATGAGAGTAAGGTATCCAGCCACTATCCACAGCAGCACGAGAAGCCCCTACAGCTGCTCCTAAAACTTCTGCCAATTCTCTAATTAACTTAAAATTATCTGGAGCACCTAAACCTCTACCCCCAGAAACAATTATATCTGCATCAGCTAAGTTTACCTTATATCCCTCCTCCTTAATAAAATCAATAAACCTTACTCTCTGATCGATAAATTCTCCATCGAGATTTTCCTCAATAACCTCACCTACTGAGGAAGAACTTTCCTCTAACTCCTTCATAACTTTGTGTCGCACGGTAGCCATCTGAGGTCGATGATTGGGAGTAATAATCTGAGCCATAATATTACCTCCGAAGGCAGGACGAGTCTGAATAAGCAACCTTCTCTCTTTATCAATCTCTAAACCTGTACAGTCTGCAGTAAGACCAGCATGAACTTTTACAGCAATTCTTGAAACCAAAGATCTACCTGCAGTAGTAGCTCCTGCTAGAAATACCTCCGGCTTATACTTTTCAATAAGATAAACAATCACGTTAGCATAATTTTCCGAGATAAATACTTTAAGTTCTGGCTTATCTACAACGATTACTTTATCTGCGCCTTTGCGAAAAAGGATAGGTATTTTTTCTTTCAAATTATATCCTAAATAGATACCAACAACTTCGCTATTTAAATCTTTTGCTAATTCTCTTGCTTTACCTAAGAGCTCAAAAGAAACCCCTGCTATCTTTCCTTCTTCTTCTTCAATAAAAACCCATACTCCTTTGTAATCTTTTATTACTCCTGTATCTACAATCTGTGGTTTAAAAATTTCAATAGCACCAAATTTACAAGCATCTTTACACGCTCCACAAAGGTTACATTTACTCAAATCTATTACTGCTAATTTATCCTCTAAAACAATGGCGGAAAAGGGACAAACTTTTATACACAAGCCACAACCTACACATTTTTCCTTTATGACTTTTATACCTCTATCCTTCATAGAATGTGTGTTTTTAACTTTTCCACTAACTTATCTACGCATTCTTCGGGTTCTCCCTCAAAGATTGCTCCTTTAGGACGAGGAGGGGGAGTAAAAATTTTTACTACCTGAGTAGGGGATCCACTTAAACCAACTTCTTCCTCTTTTAGGCCTAAATCTGTATGTGCCCATACAGAAATAGCTTGTTTTTTTGCCCGTAACTTACCTCTCAAAGAAGGAAGACGAGGTTCATTTATCTCCTTGACTACAGTAATAAGCGCAGGAAGAAAAACTTCTAGGATTTCGTAACCATCCTCTAAAAGACGTTCTACCCTCATAATCTTATTTTTTCCATCGATACTATCGATTTTCCTCACATAAGTAGCTTGGGGAAGATTAAGATGGGTAGCTATTCCTGGCCCAACCTGAGCAGTATCGCCATCAGAGGCTTGTTTCCCACAGATAATTAAATCGTAATTACCTATTTTTTCTATAGCTTTAGCTAACACCAAACTGGTTGCCCATGTATCAGAACCAGCAAATGCCTTATCAGAAAGATGAATCGCCTCATCAATTCCCATAGAAAGAGCCTCCCGCAGAGCACTCTCTGCTTGAGGAGGCCCCATAGTGATTACAAAAGTCTGTACACCGTACCGCTCTTTTAGTCGTATCGCTTCCTCAATAGCATACATATCAAAAGGATTAATAATAGAAGCTACACCCTCTCTTATTAACGTATTAGTCTCAGGATTAATTTTCACTTCTGTAGTCTCCGGTACTTGTTTTATACATACAATTACCTTCATAACATTTCTAAAATACTATATATTTCCAAAATGTCAATATACTTTAGCTGAAGAAACTTAATGATTTGCATATAAACGGAATAGTTATACCCAAAAATAAATATCTTTGTATTATTTTTTTGCCTCTTTGGGAAGATAAGGGAAAGGAATGTATTCTACTGCACTTCTTTTCCTTAAAGGTTGAGGATAAAGTTCCATAAGCTGGTAAATCTCTTGAGGAATGTCCTTTCTTATAAGTAAACCCATTCTCTTTGCCTCCTCAAAAGATATAGGATAATCGTGTGTCCATTTTCCTGAACTTAAAATCGTAGCTAGTTCCCTTGCTTTCTCCTCAGAAAAATGCTTCTTTAAGAGTTTAGTTACTTCACTTTCTAGTTGATTAATAGCTTTTTTTGCTACATCAGCAAGAATCAAGGTCTTATCTTCTAGTTCATTCTTATCCTTCTGAGAAACTACTTTAAGAATAGAAGCTGCAGGATATTCTCCCAGTTGAGGGTCAACGGGTCCTAAAACAGCATGTTCGTCCATAAAGATTTCATCACCTGCTAAGGCAATAAAGGTTCCTCCACTCATAGCGTAAAAAGGGATAAATACACTTACTTTAGCAGGATGACGCATAAGGGCATGGGCAATTTGAATTGCTGCTAAAACTAACCCTCCTGGTGTGTGCAAAATTATATCTATAGGCATATCTGGAGGAGTCATGCGGATTGCTTTGATAACCTCTTCAGAGTCGTTTATATCAATATATCGAAATATAGGAAAACCGAGAATGCTCATTGTCTCTTGGCGATGAATAAGAGTAATCACCCTAGATTTTCTTCTCTTCTCTAAAATGCTTATAAGTTTAAATCGCTTAGCCTCTAATATTCGTTGAGAAAGAATAGGCTGAAGAGCAGTGAAAATAAAAAATAACCAAAGAATATCTAAAATACTCATCTCTTCTTTTCTTCCCTGAAGAAATATTTTCTACCAGAAACTAATCTATATCTGAGTATCTTAAAAATAATACAAAAACTATGCGCGGGGCAAAACTTATATGCACTCTCCGTGATGAGCGGAGTCTTCTTTAAAGTGCATCCAAGAGACCTTCCCTATTAAAAACATCATCCTCATACACTAAGTATCCTATAATAAAACGAATAAATAAAAACTATGCGCGGGGCGGGACTTGAACCCGCACGGGGGTTACCCATACGCCCCTCAAACGTATGTGTCTGCCAATTCCACCACCCGCGCAAACACTTTGTATCTCATCCTGTTAGTTCTATTTAATACTCAAACTTACTTTTCTTTCCAAATCAGTGTGGGAACAACTGATTAAATACTCGCCTTTCAGGCGAGAGTTGTTTCCACTACCCGCGCAAAGAGTTTATATAATCATCTATTAGTTTTATTTA
>QNCE01000065.1 GCA_003644405.1 Candidatus Omnitrophota bacterium
AGGAAAGAAATTCGATGTCATTCTTCTTAATACCCCTGTACCTCTTACTCTCTATTTAAATAGATTTTATACTTGGGAATTCTTTAAGAGAATTAAGTCTCTTCTTAATCCTGGAGGAGTATTTTCTTTTTCTTTGCCATCCAAAGAAAGTTATCTTTCTAAGGAATTAAGAGATTTACAGGGATGTCTATATCACACTTTGAAGAAGGTATTTTCCAATATCATTATAATTCCTGGTGAAGAAGCAAGATTTATAGTTAGTGATTCTCCTCTGATAGATTCTCCTGAGACGCTATCATCCCGTTTTAAAAAGATGAATATCTCTACTCAATACTTTAATGAGTACTATGTCTTTAGTAGATTGATTCCTTGGCACTTAAATTATATAAAGGATATATTAACTCATCATAAGCAGGTAAAAATAAATTATGATTTTGAGCCAGTTGCCTACTTTTATGGGATAAGTTATTTTACTTCTCATTTCGGATCTTGGTGGGATAAATTATTTTCTTCTTTATCAAAGATAAATCTCTCTTTCTATTTGATTTTTTGGTCAGTCTTAATGTTTGTATTTTATTTTTTTAGAAGAAATTGGTTGTTTGCTTTAGCTATGTTCAATATAGGGTTTACAGGGCTTTCAAGTGTATTTATCTTTATAGTGGGGTTTCAGATAATTTATGGTTATGTTTACCATAAAGTAGGATTAATCACTGCATTATTTATGTTAGGATTAGCCTTAGGGGCTAATTTCTTTTCTTTTCTTAAGAAAGAAAAGGTAGTTTCTGCTTCCTTAGTGAGTATATGTTTTGTTTGTGGAGTTTTTTTTGTATTTACCCCTTTAATTTTAAAGTTTTTCTTCCGGTTCAATTCTTTAAGTTATCAGTTTTTTTTCTTTATTTTTCCTTTCTTTTTCGGTTTATTAGGGGGCTCTTTCTTTTCCTTAGTGAATCAAATATATTCTAAGAATAGAGAACCGTATTCTAGAGCAGGCATTCTTTATGGTTTAGATTTAGCAGGGGGTTCTTTAGGTGGGATAAGTATCTCTGTAGTTTTTTTTCCTTTGTATGGTATAATTAAATCCTGTAATTTTATAGGGTTTTTGCTAATTGCCACAGCAATTTTTTTATTTTTGGCTTTAAAATCTAAATAGTGAAGAAGAATTTTTTATTGATTTCTTTTTTCTTAATTGGGGCGGTTTTAATTTTTTCTAACGTATTTTCTCAGACCAAAAAAGCTTTATTTTGGGAAGAAAGAAGTAATGGAAGTGTGCAATGTCTTCTTTGCCCTAGAAAATGCCTTATTTTACCTGGCCACAGAGGTTTCTGTAGAGTACGTATAAATAAAGGTGGCATTCTCTACACTCTTGCTTATAATAATCCCGTTGCCGTTGCCGTAGATCCCATTGAGAAAAAGCCTTTCTTTCATGTTCTTCCAGGTAGCAAAGCTTTATCTGTAGCATTTTCGGGATGCAATATGCGCTGTATTTTTTGCCAGAACTGGCATATCTCTCAGAGAGCTCCTGATGAAACAAAAAATTATTATCTAACCAGTAAGGATTTAATAAAATTAGCAAAAAAATACAATTGCCCCTCAATCGTTTTTACTTATACAGAACCCACAATATCCTATGAATTTATGCTTGAGACCGCAAAATTAGCCAAAGAAGAAGGCCTTTTTGTGGGAATGCATACTTGTGGATATATAAATAAAAAACCCTTAGAGGAACTTTTAAAATATATGGATTTTGTCAATGTAGATTTAAAAGCCTTTTCTGAGGAGCTTTACAATAAAATTGGTTATGGTGCCCATCTTTCGCCAATTTTAGAAACGCTTAAAACAATAAAAAAAGCAGGTGTGCATCTTGAGATAACCAATCTGATCATTCCTACACTTAATGATTCTCCTCACCTGATAAAGAAGATGTGTATCTGGATTAAAGAAAATTTGGGGGATGATGTTCCTTTACATTTTACTCGTTTCTATCCTATGTTTAAGTTAAAAAATTTACCTCCTACACCTATTACTACTTTGAAAAATGCTTATCAAATTGCTAAAAAAGTAGGTTTAAAATATGTCTATATTGGAAATGTGCCAGGAATAAAAGAGGAATCAACATACTGTCCTAAATGTGGTAAAATAATCATTCATCGTGTGGGTTATTCTATTCTAGAAAATAATATTACTAAAGAAGGAAGATGTAAATTCTGTGGAGAGAAGATAGAAGGTATTTGGCATAAATGATTTTTAAGAGATGAAAAAAAATATTCTGGAAGGGCTTTTAAAATACTTTTTAGATAGGCATCTTAGTCTAAAATTTGATATCTGTACATGTGAGAAGTGTAAGGAAGCAATGTTGAGTTATCTTGTAGATAAGTTCGTTCCTGTCTATGCTGAGGATGACAGTCCTTCTTACCAAGAACTTGAGAAAGGATTGATAAAGAAGTATTCTAAAGAGATATTTGGTGCGATTAATGAAGCAATAGAGAAGATAAGTAAAAATCCTCCTCATCCTTCCAAGCATGATAGAGAAAAAGAGTTCAATAATCTTCTTGATAAGATAAAAGAAGACAGAGGAGTAGACTTTTCCCTATACCATCGAGGTATCTTAAAAAGAAGGATTGCTTTAAGAGTTTCAGCAACAAAATCAAAGTCTTATAGTGAATATCTTCATGTTTTAGCTAGCGATCCTAAAGAGTATGAGAAGTTATTTGAAGTCCTTACTATAAATGTTTCTGAGTTCTTTAGAGATTATTCTGTATGGATATCTATTGAAAGACTCTTGAGGGGGTTAATAGCTTCTCATAAAGATAAGGGCGTTTCTTTAAATTTGTGGAGCGCTGGTTGTGCTAAAGGAGAAGAAGCTTACTCTTTAGCAATAATTATGAAAGAAATAAATAAAGAAGGAATACCTTTTAGGATTTATGCTACCGATATAGATTTGGATTGTTTAAAAGAAGCAGAGGAAGGTGTTTATGATTATATACGAACTAAGAATGTAAAAAAAGAGTTTCTGGAGAAGTATTTTGTAATAAAAGGAGATAAATATTACATAAAACCAATAATAAAAGATGTGGTAGAGTTTCGCTATCTAGATTTGATAAGTTCTCCTTATCTTGAAAATATGGATATGATAACGTGTAGGAATGTTTTTATCTATTTTACCAAAGCATTACAGGAACGGATTGTAGATAAATTTTACCATTCTCTTAAAGAAGGAGGGTATCTTGTAATTGGCAAATCGGAGACTTTGGTTTATGAGGCAAGAGTAGTTTTTAAAGAAATAGATATGTATAACCGTATTTACCAGAAGATTGCTATCAAATAGAGGATTGACATTATTCTATCCTTTGGTATAGTGTTATGGTTTTAAAGAGTATTGTTTTTTTGCTTTTATTTTCCTTATTAGGAGGAGAGGGATTTGTTTTTTCACAACAGACAATTAAAGGATTTTATCTTTCTAATTTTCAAAGTAATGGCACAAAAGATTGGGAGTTAAAAGGGAGAGAAGCAAAAGTGTATCAAAACTTAGTAGAGATTTTTGATATGGAAGCAAAATACTTTCGTAAGGATAGAATGATTGATATAAAGGCTGATAAGGGAAAATTAAATAGAGAAAGGATGCGTACTTACCTTGAGGATAATGTCAAAATAAGAAGCAGTGATGGACTTTCTCTTTTTACTAACAGCTTGATTTGGTTAAAAAACGCAAATCTTATAAATACCCAAGATAAAGTAGTCTTAACTAAGGGGACAATGACGATAGAGGCCCAGGGAATGCAGGCTAACACATCTTTAGAGAAAGTAGATTTTAAAAAAGACGTGAAGATTAAATTTTCTAAAGAAGATGCGCCTCAGATGATCACTATAGATTGTAAAGGGCCATTGGAGATTAACTACAAAAAAGGGGAAGCGATATTTAAGAGTCAAGTAATAGTGGAATCCGAGGAAGGTAAGATGATTGCTGACCGAGCAATAGTGTACTTTACTAAAGATAGTAAAAGTATAGAGAGAATTGTTGCTGAGGGGAATGTGAAAATATATAGAGGCGCTAATGTCACTTTTGCCCAAAAAGCTACTTACTTAAATGAAGAGAAAAAGATAATTCTTGAGGGAAGACCCCGACTGATTCTTTTTCCTCAAAAAGTTTCTAGCAAAGACTAATTTCTTCTATGAAGATTTTAGAAGTTCAGAATTTAACTAAATCTTATAATGGAAGAAAGGTAGTAAACGGAATATCTCTAAATGTTAGGAGGGCCGAAGTAGTAGGTCTTCTTGGGCCGAACGGTGCTGGTAAGACTACCTCTTTTTATATGATTGTAGGCGTAACTTTTCCTGACGAAGGAAAAATTCTTTTTGATAATCGGGATATTACTTACTTGCCTATTCATAAGAGAGCAAAGTTTGGAATAGGTTATCTATCTCAAGAGCCTTCGGTATTTAGAGGGCTTACTGTAGAAGAAAACATTATGGCAGTTTTAGAGACTTTACCTCTCTCTCGTAAGGAAAGAGAGGCTAGATTAGAGACTCTCCTGAGAGAGTTAAAGATAGAAAAACTGAGAAAAAGCAAAGCTTACACTTTAAGTGGTGGAGAGATGCGCCGGTTAGAAATTACACGTAGTTTAGTTACTAATCCTTCCTTTCTTCTTTTGGATGAGCCATTTTCCGGTATTGATCCTATTGTAGTAAATGAAGCTAAGGAGATTGTTAAAGAGCTTAAAAACAAGGGAATTGGTATTCTTCTTACAGATCATAATGTAAGGGAGACACTTTCTATTGTAGATAGGGCTTATCTTATCTATGAAGGGAGAATTTTAATTTCAGGATCATCAAAAGTTCTTATAGATGACCCTAGGGCTAGAGAGATATATTTAGGAAAAGATTTTCAAATGTAATGAAAGTAGAAGTTAAGAAGTTAGATAATCTAAAAAGAGTTATAAGGGTTCAAGTAGAGGGAGAGGATTTTAAGAAAGATAAATCCCAACTCTACCGAAGCCTTGCTAAGGATTTAAAGGTTCCTGGATTTAGAGCAGGTATTGCTCCTTTAGAAATATTAGAAAAATATCATGGCAAGCTTTTACGAGAAGAATTTATAAAATGGGCTATCCCTAACTATTATGAAAAAGCAGTTAAAGAGGCAAATATTTCTCCAGTGGTTTTACCGAGGATTTACGATGTAGAGTTAACTGATAAAAAATTTGCCTTTTCTGCAGAATTAGAAGTAAAGCCTCAAGTCTCTTTAGAAGAGAGTATCTATAAGGGAATAAAAGTAAAAGATAAACCAGTAGATGTTAAAGAACAGGAGTGGAAAAAACTTGTGGAAAATTTAAAAGAGCAAGTAAAAAGGTTTACCAAAAAAGATTTCTCAGATTCAGAAATTGCTAAATGGAGTGGCTATCCTAACTACGAGGTTTTCCAGGAAGCTCTTATCTGTGAAATTAAAGGAGTTAAATTAAGGCAGCGACGTTTGGATATAGAATCTCAAATAGTAAACACTCTTCTTAAAAGAGTAAAAATTACAGTTCCTAAGCGGGCAGCAGAAGAACATCGGAATAAACTCCTGGAGGAAGAGATTTATAAGTTGAAGGTAAAGGGGATTTCTGAAGAAGATATTAGGAAGTATAAAAAAGATTTAGAGGAGAAGCTAACTTATCAAGCCCAAGAGCAGATGAAACTTTACTATATCTTAGAAGCTATTGCTATTAAAGAGAATTTAGATGTAACTCCCAATAATCTTTATGAAGTAGTTATGGGTTATATTTTAAGCCTTACTGAGTTTATCTAAAGAGGGGGGAAGAATGAAAAATCAAATGTACATTCCTATGGTAGTTGAGCAAACTGGGAGATTTGAACGTGCTTACGATATATACTCTCGTTTGCTTAAAGATAGGATAATTTTCATTGGCACTCCTATTGACGATAACGTAGCTAACATTGTAATTGCTCAGATGTTGTTTTTACAGATGGAGGATGTCACTAAAGATATCAATATCTATATTAACACACCGGGAGGAGCAATTACTGCTGGTTTAGCTATTTATGATACTATTCAGTTTGTAAGATGTGATGTTGCTACTTATTGTGTAGGACAGGCGGCAAGTTTAGGTGCTTTACTTTTAGCTAGTGGGACTAAAGGTAAACGTTTTGCCCTCCCTAACTCACGGATAATGATTCATCAGCCGTGGGGAGGAGTACAGGGTTCTGCAGAAGATATTTCTCGTCAGACAAAAGAAATTTTGAGACTAAGAGAAAAAGTAAATGAGCTTTTAAGTAAACATACTTCCAAACCAGTAGAGAAAGTAAGAGAAGATACCGACAGAGATTTTTTCATGAGTGCTCAAGAGGCAAAAGAATACGGGATTGTAGATGAGGTAATTGTCTCTCAGAAAGAGAAGAGTTAGAAAAGGAGGCATAAGGTGAAGTCAAAATTACTTCTTACTCCCTGCCCCTCTCCTGTACCTGAGTTTATAAGAGAGGTAATGTCTCGACAGATCATTCACCATCGCACTGATGAATTTAGGGAAGTGTTAGCAACAGTAACCCAATCTTTAAAGGAGATATTTTTAACTGAAAATCCTGTGTTAATTCTTGCTTCTTCAGGAACAGGTGCTATGGAAGCAGCAGTATCTAATTTTTTCTCCTCTCAGGATAAAGTGATAGTAGTAGAAGGCGGTAAATTTGGCCAGAGGTGGGAAGAAATTGCTACCCGTTATGGTTTAGATGTGATTAGTTATTCTATTGATTGGGGGAATGCCCCTGACCCTAATTATCTAAGGCAGTTATTAGAATCTGACTCCAGTATAAAGGGGATTCTAACCACTCTGTGTGAGACCTCCACAGGTACAGTCTATGATATAAAAAGTATTGGCAACCTTACCAGAGACAGGGAAGTAATTTTGGTTGTAGATGCTATAAGTGGGTTAGGGCAGGATAAGTTACTTACCGATGAATGGGGAGTAGACGTAGTAGTTGCAGGTTCTCAAAAAGGATTAATGCTTCCTCCTGGCCTTTCTTTTATAAGTATAAGTAAAAAAGCAGAAGAATTTCTTCAGAGGAGCAATCTTCCCAAATACTATTTTGATCTAAAACTAGCATTAAAGAGTTACCAAAAAAATGATACACCTTTTACCCCTGCAGTTTCTCTCATTTTAGGGTTAGAGGCCTCTTTAGATTTCATAAGAAAGGAA
>QNCE01000066.1 GCA_003644405.1 Candidatus Omnitrophota bacterium
AGTAGAACAGCTACAGAAAATTTTTGATTTTGTATCCAACTGAACATGAACTTCCAACCCTATAACTGTTTCTAACTCTTTACCCATATACTAAAGGAGGAATTTGCCTATGGTAATCAGTCATTTGTTGATAACTAAATCCTATTCTTATTAAAGTCTGCTCATCAAAAGCTCTCCCAATAAGTTGGGCTCCCACAGGCAAATTATTCTTATCAAATCCACAAGGAAAAGAGACTGCAGGTAGTCCAGCTAAATTAACAGAAATAGTATAAATATCGGAAAGATACATACTTAAAGGATCGGTTATCTTTTCTCCTATTTTAAAAGCTGATGTAGGAGATGTAGGAGTCAAAATCACATCTACCTTATCAAATGCCTTTTGAAAATCATTTTTAATTAATGTCCTAACTTTGAGGGCTCTTAGGTAATACGCTTGATAATAACCACTAGAAAGACTGTAAGTACCTAGAAAAATCCTTCTCTTCGCTTCCTCACCAAATCCTTCTCCTCGAGATTCTCTGTAGAGTTCCACAAGATTATCTTTACTTTCTCTTAACCCATACTTTATTCCATCATACCTCTGCAAGTTAGAACTAGCCTCAGAACAAGCTATAATGTAGTAAGTTGCCACTGCATACTCCGTATGAGGCAAAGAGATATCTATAAGTTTTGCTCCTTTTTTCTCTAATTGTTTTGCTACACCCATTATTTTCTCCTCTACTTCCTTATCTAAACCTTCCTGAAAATACTCCTGAGGAATTCCTATCTTTATATCACTTACTTGGAACGTTAAAGCTTGAGTAAAATCAGGCACATCTACCTTAGCGGAGGTAGAATCAAATTTATCAAATCCACAAATGATATTTAAAAGGTAAGCGCAGTCTACAAAGTTAGTGGTTATCGGCCCTATCTGGTCAAGACTAGAAGCAAAAGCTACTAACCCAAAGCGGGAAACTCTTCCATAGGTGGGTTTAAAACCCACCACCCCACAAAAACTTGCGGGTTGACGAATAGAACCTCCGGTATCTGAACCTAAAGCAAAAGGTACCAAACGAGCAGCCACAGCTGCTGCTGAACCTCCTGAGGAGCCTCCAGAAACTCTTTCCAGTTGCCAAGGGTTTTTCGTTGGTCCATAGCAAGAATTCTCGCAGGATGAACCAAAAGCAAATTCATCCATATTGGTAGTACCCAAAATAACCAACCCCGCTCTTTTTAATTTCTCTATCACTGTAGCATCATAGACAGAAATGTGAGAATTAAGAATTTTAGAAGCACAGGTAATTCTTTTTCCTTTTATACAGATGTTATCTTTAATAGCAATAGGTATCCCTTTAAGGAAGGAGGCACCCTCTCCTATAATAGGTTGAGAATAAATTTCTACAAAACTCTTAATTAATGGATCTATTCTCTGTGCTCTCTCTTGAAAAAGAAAAGGAAGTTCATTTCTATCAAGTTTAGCATCTTTAATAAGCTCTGCTAACTGATAGCCACCTAATTTAAAAAACTTCTTCATTCTATTACCTTGGGAATCTTAAAGTGGTTCTCTTGAAGGTAAGGAGAATTCCTGAGAATCTCCTGGTTTAGTTTAGAATCTTTAACTTCGTCTTCTCTTAAAATATTCTCCGTAAAGAAAGTTCCTCTAGTTACAGGAACATTATCTACATTGAGTTGTTTTAATTTATCTACGTAATCTAAAATTCTTGAAAGTTGGACTCTTAAGTACTCTATTTCTTCTTCCTTTACTTTGATCCGTGCTAGATTAGCAATATATTCAACAGTTCTTCTATCAACCATTACCTATCTTCTTAGCAATATCTATAACTGCTTTGATAATGTATTGGTTGTTTAGAATCAGAGAGACCGATATTTCCCTTTAAAAAGAGTCAACTCTAAAAACGCCTGAAGGCGACGAGACCGGCTAGGATGTCTAAGTTTCTTTAAAGCCTTTGCTTCAACCTGACGAATTCTTTCTCTAGTAACCTTAAAAATATTCCCTACTTCTTCTAAAGTCTTAGGAGTACCATCTTCTAGCCCAAATCTTAAACTAAGAATCTTTTTTTCTCTCTCGGTTAAACTCTCCATAGCCTGAGTGAGCTCTTCTCTTAGCATAGAGTAAACAGTAGCATTAGCAGGAGAGACGGTCTTTTTATCTTCAATGAAGTCTCCAAAGTAGGTATCTCCATCATCACCTATAGGAGTGTGAATAGAAATAGGTTGTTGAGAAACTTTTATAATATCCTTTATTTTAGAAATGGGAATTTTAAGTTCCTTAGCTAACTCCTCAGATGTAGGCTCTCTACCTTTCTCTTGAATATACAGTCGAGAAATTCTAATTATCTTATTTATTGTCTCAGTCATATGCACAGGAATTCTTATAGTTCTAGCCTGATCAGCAATTGCTCTGGTAATAGCTTGTCTTATCCACCAAGTGGCATAGGTGGAAAATTTATATCCTCTCTTATACTCAAACTTCTCCACTGCTTTTATAAGACCGATATTGCCTTCTTGGATTAGATCTAAAAAGGAAAGTCCTCTATTTACATACTTTTTAGCAATGCTTACTACCAACCTTAAATTAGCTTCTACCAAAGACCTCTTAGCGTGATTGTAAAGTGTTTGCCTTTCTAAAATTAACCTGAATTTCTCTTTAACTTCCTCGCCCTTAGAAGCTATTTTCTTTACTAACTTGTTCCTTTCTCTTTTTAACTGTATTCTCTTTCCTTTTTCTCTGGTGGTTTTTTTTATCTTTCTATCCAATCTTTCTATTTTCTTAAGCACAGCACTCATTCGCTCCACAATCATTTCCACTACACTTATAGTAAAGTTAAACTTTTTTAGAATACCCTTTTGAGTATCAATTCTTTTGACTCTTGCTAGTTTATGATATAGATTTCTTATCCGCCTAAGTTCTCTATCTTTATTTTTAATTTCTCCCTTTACAAAATCATCAGGATTTAACTCTCCTTCCAACAATTTTTTAGAAATTTCCAGAAAAGCCTCTTTGGCTAAAGAGGTGGAATAAACCAACCCCCTTAAAGCTTCTTCTCTCTCCTCTATCTCTCTAGCCAACTTTATTTCTTCCTCACGAGAAAGAAGCGGAATTTGTCCCATCTGCTTGAGATACATTTTTACAGGATCATCCACCGGGAGAACTTCGCTAACTGCTGCCTTTTTCTCCTTACCTTTTTCCCATTCTCCTACTTCACTAGCTTCCAGAACGCTTATACGCTGATCATCTAATCTCTCAAAGATAGCATCTAAGTCACTAGCGTTTACTATCTCCTCAGAGAGAAAGTGATTTATCTCATCGTAGGTAAGATATCCCTTCTTCTTCCCTAAATCAATTAACTGTTCAATATTCCTCTCCAAAATCTTTTGTTTCACCATCTCTATCTTACCTCACTTTTTAACTCCTTATACCGGTTAATTAACTCTCTTACTTTCTTTTCATCTTTTTTAGATTCTGCTTCCTTTATCTTCCTTCTTAGCTCCTCCTTTAAAACTTTAACTCTCCTCCGACGAAGTTTTAATACGCAGTCTCTAAGAAGTTCCTTAGTTAAAGATACCTTTTCCTCCAGAAGGAGCTGGGAAATAAAACTTGTTATTTCCTTATCCTCTACCATTCCTAACAGAGCAGTAACGGATAAATCTTCATTTTCTACAAAATTATCAAAAAGTAAAGAGATTATTTTTCGTGCTAAAGGATGAGTAAAACACTCTACTCCTAAATTTCTCTTTATTGCTTTTGCTGCCTTTTTATTAGCTAGAATAAACTGAATCAGTAGTTTCTCAGTAATAGGCATAGGAGGCTTTTCTATCTTTTTTATCGAGAGAGAGCTCTTTTGATAAGTGGGTTCCTTCATTCGAGTAAGCTCCAAAAGAAGCACTTCTTCTCTTACTGAAAGAAGAGAAGCTAACTTTTTTACGTATTCATACTTCTCTACCTCCCTAGTAATTTTGTTTATTGTACGAAGCATCTCCTCTGCTACTGTAGTTTTACCATCGATACTATCTAGATCGTAGGTATCTTTTAATACCCCTACTTTATAATCAAAAAAATCTAACTTTTCCTGAATAAGCTCCAGAAACTTTTCTTTGCCTTTCTTCCTTATGAAAGAATCAGGATCGAATCCTTGAGGCATCTTCACAATTCCTATCTTTAGACCGTTCTCTAAAAAAAGATCTAAGGCACGCAAAGTAGCAAGTTGACCAGCTTTATCAGAATCAAAAATAAGGATAACATTTTTAGTATACCTCTTAAGAAGATTAATCTGTTCTAAAGTTAGTGCTGTCCCTAAGGAAGCAACTATATTTTTTATTCCCTCTTGATAGGGAGTAATCATATCAAAATAGCCCTCCACAACAATTGCACAATTCTTTTTTGAAATCTCTTCTTTAGAGAAGTTAAACCCATAGAGATGATTCCTCTTCCCGTAAATAGGATTCTCTAAAGAATTTATGTATTTAGGAGTATCTTTATCCTCTCGAAGAGCTCTTGCCCCAAATCCTACTACTCTACCTTTAACATCAAAGATAGGAAAAATTATTCTCTCCCGAAACATATCCATGTAGCCCCCTTCTCTTTTAGGAATAATCAAAGAAGCTTTTTCTAATATCTCCAAATTGTAACCCTTCTTACGCATAAACTCTAAAAGAGTATTTTTGCCCGGAGCATAGCCTAAGCGAAACTGTCTTATTGTCTCACCATTTATTCCTCGCTTAAGAAGGTATTTACGTGCTAATTCCCCTTGAGGGGTAGTTAAAAGTTCATCTAGGAAAAACTTAGAAGCTTTCTCTGTTAATTCATAAAGGACTGTCTTTAACCTATCTTGAAGACTTTTTTTCTGAAAAGGAACTTCCAGTCCTAATCTCTTAGCTAAAATCTCTACTGCTTCGATAAAACTCACTTTTTCAAAAAGCATAAGAAATTGAATCACTCCCCCTCCCTCTCCACAACCAAAACAGTGAAAAATCTGCTTTTGGGGACTAACAAAAAAAGAGGGCGTCTTCTCATTATGAAAAGGACAAAGAGCTTTAAAGTTCCTTCCTGTCCTTTTTAAAGGTATATAGGTAGAGATTAAATCTACGATATCCGTTCTTGCTTGAACTTCCTCTATAAACTGCTGAGGGATCATCTCTTGTGAGAAAATCTTTTAAACCCAGAAAATTCTAAAACCTTAAACTTTCCCTTGGTTTGTAGATAATCAAGCATAAGATTGACTCCTAAAGTATCACTAGCAATGTGGGAAGCAATAACTACATTAATATTAGCTTGCTTGCACTTTCGATAATGCCCTTCAGACTGATGCATAGCAATGATAGTATCTATCCCTGCAGAGGAAAGGCTATCATAAATATTTTCAGGGCCTTCTGTTCCCCCGGTAAATTCTATATGAATTTTAGAAACCCTGGATTCTTTGTTACCTAAAAATATCTTGGGAGGATTGTTATTTTTAGCTGCCTCTCGATATTCAGGAATCTCTAAAAGGAGATCTAATATATCTTTTATCTTCTTAGGTTTTTCTTTATCCATCAACTTCTTTATATACTGGTAAGCTAAGTTATCTGCAGGCGTATGCATACAGAAAAAATTCAAATTAAGGAGACGGGCAAAATCTATAACTCTCTGATGGTTAGCGCTAGAAACTCGTCTTTCCACCTGTGCCTTCCTTTCTCCTAAAAGAGTCTCTACTTTACTTAAAGAGATTCCTCTTTCCTTAAAAATGTCTACCTGTAAATCCATAACTTCGTAAAAATTCGCATAAGCATGACCTTGGGGATGGTGAGAAATTACTAAATCAATGTCTACTCCTTTCTGTCGCAGTGAATCTACCAAAAGAAGTTCCTCACCTTCTACATCTATTCCTACAATTATAGATTTTATTCCACAAGAGGGATCACCCCATAGGATCCTAGTATCTGCGAAAGGGTTAAATAAGGAATCAGCATCAAAGAGTTCTTTCTCTCTTTTATCTAATTTTTGGTAAACCTCCTTCTTTTCTTTCAGGATATTCTCAATTACTTTTTTACCTCGAGGGTCAGCCTCAATCCCCTTTTTGATTACTTCTTGATAAATCTCCTTTAACTTCATAATTCCTTCCTACCTCCTTATTTAATTTTGCTTGAGGATACAACTTTTTATATACCCCAAAAGAATAAAGGTAAATTCTAGGAGCAAGCCTATAAAATGCCTTTAAAGATAAGCTTCCTCTAAAAATATTTTCTTTGGGGAGAAGGAGCGAAAAAGAAAAAACAAAAGCACTTAGTAAAATTCCTGCTCTTATAACTCCTAATAAGAAAGAGGCAACATTCTCTATCAAAGTGTTATTTTGCCTTTTAACAAAAGTAGTTATTATCCTTCTGAGAAGAGAAAAAAAGAGCAAACTTCCCCCGAATATGATAAAGAACGAGAAAAAATCCAAATATTCTCTTTTTAGAATTTTACTCTTAAATCCACCTAAAAGTAAGGGGTAATATTGAAGCGAGAAAAAAAGCGCACACCAACTACCTATAACTTTTATTCCCTCAGAAATTAGCCCTTCCTTTAGGGCAATATAAATTATCCTTAATATAAGGAATATGCTCAGTAGATCTATAAAGAGAAAACTCCCTATTATCTTCATTAACCGGCTAAGGGGTTAATTAGTATATAACATATAAAAAGGGAAATGTCAAGAAAGCGTTTACATTTTTAACTCCTTGATAAGAAAAACATTTTTCCTCTGCCGTTAATTTGACTTTTTTTAAAAAGTATGCTATTAAAGATATATATAGAGAGAGATGGAGGAAAAAGTAAAGAATCTAAGAATAGAGGATCTAAGAAAAGAATTAGAGAAAGCACGGTCTCAGTTTTACATTTTCTACGAACTTACCCAGGCAATGCGTACTACTCTACGATTAGAGGAAATTTCCTATATCATCCTTACAGGGTTAACTGCTCATCACGGCTTAGGATTTAACCGAGCAACGCTCTTTTTAGTAGAGGAAAAAGAAAAAACTATCAATGGGCTTATGGGGATAGGACCTATGGACTCTGAAGAAGCTAATAGAATCTGGAAAGCTATAGAGGATCAAAAAATGGACCTATACGCTCTTATAAAAGCCTATCATAAAATAAA
>QNCE01000067.1 GCA_003644405.1 Candidatus Omnitrophota bacterium
CCATTGGGTATTTCGATATACTATACTTCCGTAAAAATGAGGAGAAAAAATATTTTTTACTTCAATTTCTCCACTGCTGACCACATAGGAGTTGGTTTCTTTAAGTATCAGCTATTTCCCTCTCCTAGGTTTTTAGTAATAAATAGTGCTTTTGCTAATATGTTAGGGTATCTCTCTAAGAGAGAAGTAAAGAAGGAAAATTTTTCTTCACTCTTTGTTCATCAAGAGGATAAAGATAACTTTTTTAATGCTCTCCAAAAAGAGGGTAGAGTAAAGTTTTTCGAAACTATTTTTAAGAAAAAAAATAGAAAAAAATTTTGGGTAGCCATAACTGCTTCTTATCTTTTAGGTAAAAACTCGTCTCGATATATTGAGGGAATAATAGAGGATATCTCTTCTCATAAAGAGGCAGAGGAGAGGTTAGCTTTAGAAAGGGATTTCTTACAAGGTCTTTTAGATAACATTCCTGATGCTGTCTACTTTAAGGATACCTGTAATCGAATAATAAGAGTAAATAAATTTTACGCTCAAGGGGTAGGACTTAAACCTGAAGAGATTATTGGTAAGACAGATTTCGATTTTTTTCCTTACCATCAGGCAAAACAAATGCTTGAAGATGACAACTATGTATTGAGAACAGGAAAACCCATCGTAGGCAAAATTGAACGCACTCTCCTTCCCGATGGTAGTTGGAACCAGGTAATTACAACTAAAATCCCAATGTACGATAGGAAGGGAAAGATTATTGGCACCATGGGGATTACACGTGATATGACTGCTTACGCTAACACTGAAAGAGAAAAATTTTCTATGGTAATGAATGCTCTGGAGGTATTAAATCGAGCTTTGGAGATGCGTGATCCCTATACTTCAGGACATTCTCAAAGGGTAGCCTACTTAGCGGAGGGTATAGCTAAAGAGTTAGGTTGGAGTGAGGAGCGAATTTTAGCTGTTAAGCTGGCAGGGGAGCTACATGATGTGGGCAAAATAGTTATTCCTTTAGATATTTTAACTAAACCCGGAAGACTCACAGAATTGGAGTATAAAATTATTCAAGATCACGTAGAGAAATGCTATCAGTTGCTTAAGGATGTTAATTTCCCTTTTCCTTTAGCAAAGATAATCTATCAGCATCACGAGCGTCTGGATGGCTCTGGATACCCTAATCACCTAAAAGAAGAAGAGATTCTTCCTGAAGCACGGATTTTAGCAATAAGTGACGTACTGGAAGCAGTCACCAGTCGACGTCCTTACCGAGAAGCTTTGGGATTAGGAAGAGCAATAGAGGAATTAAAAGCAGGTGCGGGTTCTAAATATGATGAAAAGTTGGTAAAGATAGTTTTCAATCTCATTGAGAGGTATGAACACAAGCCTTTCTGGATGAATGCATAAAAAAACTTGCTTTTTTTTGAAATTGTGATATAAATTTTATCTTATGAAAGAAGTAAAAATTTTTGCCAGAGCAGGACAAGGAGCAATCACTACTGCTGCTATTTTAGGAGAGGCTTTGTTTTATCAAGGATTGTATGCTTACGCTTTTCCTCATTTTGGAGCAGCAAGAATGGGGGCTCCTATGAATGCCTTTTTAAGGTTTGATACTCAACCAGTGAGAAATCGCTCCCAGATTTATAACTCTGATTATATAATCGTTATTGAGCCTACCCTTGTTATTACCCAAAACTGCTTCTCTGGTTTAAAGAAAGGGGGGATTGCTATAGTAGCTAAAAGGGAGAATACGGTTTTAGATTCTCCTAAAGATGTAAAGTTAGTAGCTCTTTATGCCGAAAAAATTGCTATGGAGGTAATTGGCAGACCTTTCTCTAACACAGTGCTGTTAGGAGCCTTTGCTAAGGCTACGGGAGAGGTTGAACTAGAGAATATACTAAAAGCAGTAGAGAAAAGGTTTTTAGGAAAGCCAGAAGTATTAAAGAAAAGTCTTGAGGCGGTAAAGAGAGGTTATCAGGCAGTTACCGAGTAAAGATGTTTGGTCCTTTAGCAGCAAAACCTGGTTCTTCTAAGGAAAATAAAACAGGCTCTTGGCGAACTTTAAGGAAACCTAAGTTTCTTCAAAAGAATTGTATTGGATGTGGGTTGTGCAAATTAATTTGTCCTGAAGGATGCATTATAGGCGAAGGAAAGAATACTTACATTAATGATGAACTTTACTGCAAAGGTTGTGGACTTTGTAGCTACATCTGTCCTAAAAAAGATATCGAGATGGTTCCCGAAAGGAAGTAAATGAGAAAGTTTTTAGAAGGCTCACATGCAGTAGCTGAAGCAGTTAAGCGTTGCAAACCAGGAGTAATTTCTGCTTACCCTATTACTCCTCAGACACACATTGTAGAAAGGATTGCTAATTTTGTTGCCAATGGAGAACTAAATGCCCAGTTTATTAATGTAGAGAGTGAGCATTCCGCAGCAAGTGTAGTACTGGGAGCAGAAGCTTGTGGAGTGAGAGCTTTTACTGCTACAAGTTCTCAAGGGTTAATTCTTATGAGTGAAGTTCTCTTTAATATCGCCGGTTTACGTCTTCCTTTGGTATTAGTTTGTGCTAACCGTGCACTTTCCGCTCCTATAAACATCTGGAATGACCATCAGGATGCTGTTGCTTTAAGAGATAGTGGTTGGATTATGGTTTTTGCTGAGAATAATCAGGAGGTTCATGACCTCATTTATCAGGCTTATAAGGTAGGAGAAAATCCTAAGGTAATGCTTCCCGTAATGGTAAATATGGATGGGTATATATTGACCCATGGTATGGAGCCAGTGGATATTCCTGATCAGGCTTTAGTAGATAAATTTTTACCTCCTTACAATCCTCCTTATAAATTAGATGTTGATAATCCTTTAAGTTTAGGTTTACTGGGAGACCCTACAGTTTACTTAGAGACCAGATACGCGCTTCAGAAAACTTTGGAGGAAATAAAAGACCTTATTCCTAAGGTAGGGGAAGAGTTCAAGCAGCTGTTTGGTAGAAAAGGGTTAGAGTTTGTAGAGGGTTATAAAATAGAGGATGCTGATAGTGTAATTTTGGCTATGGGTTCTGTTTGTGGGACAGTGAAGGATTTTGTAGATAAAAAAAGAGAGGAAGGAGAGAAAATAGGCTTGTTGAGAATTATTGTGTATCGCCCTTTTCCCAAAAAAATAATCTATGAGTTGCTGAAAGAAAAAGAGAGATTGTTCATTTTGGAAAAAGCTATCTCTTTAGGCATGGAAGGTCCTCTCTATACTGAGGTTAAGTCACTTTTTAATAAGCCCTCACCAAAAATGTATGGATTTATTGCAGGATTAGGAGGAAGAGATATTACCTTCAATACTTTAGAGGAGATGTTAAAGGTTGGAAAGGATAAAGAAGTTAGTTGTTACTTTTTAGATGTTGACCATTCTCTTTTAAAAGATGAATTCTATGTCTGAAAGTACAATTTCTAAACATTTTGAGGAGCATTTTTTCGTCTCTGGACATACTGCTTGCAGTGGTTGTGGTCAAGCATTAGCAGCGAGGTTAGTAGTAGATGCTATTGGTAAAAATAACATAGTAGCAAATGCTACTGGATGTTTAGAAGTTTTTTCCACCAAGTGCCCACAATCAAGTTGGCGAATTCCTTGGATTCACTCTTTATTTGAAAATGCGGCGGCGGTAGCTAGTGGGATAGAGGCTGCTTTAAGGTATTTAGGTAAGATTGATACCGTGAGAGTCTGTGCTTTTGCAGGAGATGGAGGAACAGCAGATATTGGATTTCAGGCACTGAGTGGAATGTTGGAAAGAGGACACGATGTTTTATTTTGTTGTTTTGATAACGAAGCTTATATGAACACGGGAATTCAGAGAAGTGGATTAACTCCCTTCCAAGCCTCAACCACTACTTCTCCTGCAGGAAAAGTATGGAAAGGTAATTGGCGTCTGAAAAAATCTCTGGTAGAGATTGTTGCTGCTCATTTCATTCCTTACTCTGCCTCAGCTTCGGTAGGTTTTCCTCAAGACCTACAGAGAAAAGTCAAAAAAGCTATTTCTTTAAGGGGACCGAAGTATATTCAAATTCATGTTCCCTGCCCTCTAGGGTGGGGGTTTGATTCTTCTTTAACTATTGATATTGGGAAGAAAGCAGTATTAAGTGGTCTTTATCCTTTAGTTGAGTATGAAGGAGGTAAACTCACTAAGGTGTTTAAGTTGAGTCAGAAAATTCCCGTAATAGACTATATAAAACCTCAGAGTAGATTTCGTCATCTTTTAAAAGACGAAGAAGCCCTTCGGCAGTTGCAGAAAGTGGCAGATAAAAATATTGAATACTACAAGCTAGGGGAGGTGTAAGGATGGCAAAGATTACCATTGATGAGAATGCTTGTGTAGGGTGTGGGCTCTGTGTAAATAGCTGTCCGGATTGCTTTGAGATGGGCGAGGATGGAATAGCTAAAGTTAAATCCTCCGAATGTCCTAGCTGCGATCTCAATGAAGTAGCGAGCCAGTGTCCAGTTAATGCTATTACTGTTGAGGCTTAGAGTAGATTTTTAAATCAAATTCATCTTCCAGTTGGGAGAGAAATTTCAGTCGTTGAATAAATTCTTTCTGTGCTATAATCTTTTCTCTATATTTTTGTTTTTCCTCTTCAAATTTCTTTTTATCGATTTCTGTTATCTGCTTAATTTGAATGATGTAACATCCTTTAGAGAGCAAAAAAGTTTTAGGAATGATTTCTCCTTTTTTCCCTTTAAATATTGCTTCGGCTAAATCTTTACTTAATCCCACTCCTTCAATATAATCATGATATTTGAAAGGCTTAGTTTCTTTATACTCTAAATTGTAATTTTTGGCAATCACCTTAAGATCACTTATCTTTTTCTCTTCTATTTCTTTAATAATTTTTTCTCCTAGCTCTTTAGCATATTCCTGTTGCTTTTTCTCTTTTAAAAGTTTCTTTGCTTTATCTTTTACCTCTTCAAAAGCAGGAATTCGTGCACTTTCTTCATCTATTTTTTCAAAGATTATAAAACCATTATTTACAGCTAAAATCTTACTAAGAGAATTTTTAGGGATAGAGAAGGCGGTTTTTAACACTTGGGGAGCCCAACCAATTCCTTCAATAGGACTTGAAGCAGTTAGCAATTTCGTTTCCTTATAGGGCAGATTTATCTTCTTACTGAGTGTGGCTATATCTTGCGTGTTCTTGAGCTCTTTTCTTAACTTTTCTTTAATTTTAGAATACTCCTGTTGGGGTATAAAGAGATATCTAATTTTAACTTTTGGTTCCTCTTTAAAAACCTCCTTATTTTCCTCATAAAATTTCTTTACTTCTTCCTCATTTACCTCTATTTCTTTTTCTATCTTTTCATAAGAAATTAGGATATACCCTATCTTAGCCTTCTGGTTATCTTTCTTATACAAATCTAAAACTTCCTCATCTTTCACTTCTACTTTGATATATTTATCCCAAACCTTCTCGGTAGTAAGTATTCTTCTTAAAGATTCTTCAAAAACACGAGGATTCATGTGTAAGCGGAATTTTAACACTCTAAAATACCAGTCTTTATCGAATTTTCCTCGAGGAGAAAAAATCTCTTTTATTTTCTGGATTACCTCTTCATCGCTTACGAAGATTTTATCTTTCTTAGCTTTTTCAAGGAGAAGATAAAATTGCCATGCTTGGGATTCTATCTGTTGGGGGTTCACTTTAGTAGGGTAGCTGTAGCCATAGTTAAGAAGATACAGGATTTTAGCTAATTCTACGTAGGGAGAGAATTCTTGAGCGGTAATTAGATGACCTTTTGATTGTCCTACGGCAGTTTTTCTTCTTGTAGTTAGATAGGTTATACTTCCCCAAAGAATGAAAGCAGGGATAATAAAAAAAATTAGTATCCAGATTACCTGTTTTATTTGTTTTCTTTTAAGTTTTAGTAACATACTAAATATAATAGCTTGGAGAGGTGGTAATTTCAAGCTATTTTTCTAACTTTTACTTATGAAGTCCGTCTTATTTTGGTAGCGTTTAATTAACTATTGCTAAAAATATATCTAATATATCTAATATATCTAACTTTCTGTTATTTACGATGTTATAACAAATTATAAAAATGTGGATAATTTTATTTGAAATAAGCCGACATTTCTATAAAGATAAAAAACTGATAAATTTGTCATTTAAAAACAGCAACAGTTTTAATTTTTCATTGACAAGAGGAAGAAAAACCTATATAGTATAAAAAAATATAAAGACTTAATCAGCAATAAGAGATAAGTAACAGGAGAAGGAGGTGGAAATGGAAGAGAAAGTAGCTCAGAATCAGGAACAAACACAGGAAAAGGAAGAAAAGAAAACTTCTGAGGTTGTAAAAACGGTTTTTAAGTATATTTTAGGAATAGTATTGGTAGGTTTAGGTATTTGGGCAGTAATAGGTTTATGGCAATCGGTGTGGACAGTGATAAAAGGGTGCTTGGGAGTATTTCTTATTCTCGCTGGAGCAATTACTATCGCTATTGCTAAGGAATAAAAAGCAGGATTTTTTAGAGCAGACTCTTAAAGATGAAGGGTCTGCTCTTTTTATTTTTTATTTTGATTTAGCGTGAGGATAGGTTTAGCTTTAGGAGGGGGAGGTGCAAAAGGGTTTTTTCATATCGGTGTATTAAAAGCCTAACCTCCTTAGGCATAAAAATCCATTCTATTAGTGGAACCTCTATAGGAGCCTTGATAGGGGCTCTCTATGCTCTCCATCTAGATGCTGAGAAGGTAGAGGAGGTAACTTTAAATATTTTAAATAAGTATAAAAGAGAAATCGAAGCTTTAAAAAGTTACGGGGGATCTTCCGATGTAGAGGAAAAAAGACTGTTTTTAGAAAAATCTTTTGATTTCGTAAAAGAAATCTATCTGTGGAACCTTAGGATAATAAGACCCTACTTGGTTAATCCCAAACCTTTCCTGAGAGTGTTTAGAGAGTTGTTGGGGCTGGCTACCTTTAATGAATGTAAGCTTCCCTTCCAGTGTTCAGCAGTGGATTTAATAAAAGGAGAGTTAATATCTTTAGAGAGAGGTTTCCTTTATAAGGCAGTAATGGCTTCTTGTAGTCTTCCAGGATTTTTCCCTCC
>QNCE01000068.1 GCA_003644405.1 Candidatus Omnitrophota bacterium
ATCTTAAAACTCTCTATCCATCAGGATAAAGTAACTTAAAACTGTTTCTCTCAACTACTTCCTTAACTCCACTTGCTTCATGAACATAAAGCATATCTTTTAACTCTATAAATCCTCCAGGATTGTCGGCGATATAGACCTCAAACCCCTCTCCTTAAAAATCTGGCCCGTGGCTTCTATAACTACAGGATGAGTAGTAATCGCTTCGGAGAGAGGGGCTCCCATAAGAAGATTGGGCTTTAAGAGAATCTTATCTTGAGTGCTAACAGCATCAAAGATAGAAAAATAGTTATCTAAAGCTCTTTCAATCTTCTCTTTCAATATATCCTTATGATACTCCTTTCCTTCTAAAACTACTACTTTAGACATCTAGATTCTAAAAGCCTCTTTAGCATTGGCCAAAACCCTCTGAGACAGCTCCTCTAAAGAAATCTCTTTAAGTTGGGCGACAAAACTATATACATCTTTTATATTCAAAGGGTGCGACTTTTTCCCATTTATAAACATATAAGGAGAATCGGTCTCTAGGAGAAGATTTTCAAAAGGAACAGCTTTTAAAGCTTCTATGATTTCCCTCTTTTTTCTTAATATATTTAAAGAAAAGGAAACCCATCCATCTTTTCTCAAAATCTTTTCTAATACTTTTCTATCTTGAGAGAAGCAATGAAAAATTACCTTACGATAGGAAGAAAAATATTCATCTAGAATATCAAACAAAGACGAAGAATTCCATCGATTATGAACTACTATTGGCAGATCTAACCTTTTTGCTAATTCTATAAATCTCTTAAAAACCTTCGCCTGAGTTTCAAAAGATGCTTGGGATTTATAATCCAGACCAATCTCTCCAATACCTACTACCTTCTTACTTTGATGAGATAACTCTTCAAATTCATTTATAACTTCTTCCTTGAAACTATCAGCCCCTAAGGGATGAAATCCTAAGCAGGAGTAAATGAAAGAGTATTGGGAAGATAGAGTAACAGAAAGTCTTGCACTATAAGAATCTGTGCTTACATCAATAAAGATAAATTTTTTCTCTCCTAAAGTAAATAGCTCTTCTCTTAAGTGAATATCTAGAGAATTTATATGACAGTGTGTATCTATCAGGGCGCCAGAAGCCATTAAACTGCAAATAAGATTTATGAAATTATCAATTAAAGAGCTTAAAGAATACTCTCATCTATCCGAGGAAAAAGAGGGGACCCTTTCTGAGTGATAAATCCCTCAGTTTTCCAACATACCTCGTCTAAGGTTAAATTCTCTTTTAAACTGCTTTGGCCTAACTGAGATAGAATATCTGCCCCTGCTTTAGGAAGGAAAGGAGAAACATACACTGTCACTATCCTTATTCCCTCCAGAAGAGAAAATAAAAAGTATTTTAACTCCTCTATTCTCCTTTCTCTCCACATAATCCAAGGCTTCTTATCCTCAATAAATTTATTCATAAGATTTATAAAAGACCAAACTCTTTCTAGAGCAGAAGAAAATTCTAAACTGTCCATAAAGGGAACATAACTTTTGCTCAAATCGTCCAACAAAGGTTTAAACTCCAAAGGCGGTTCTCTCTTCAAGGAAGAAACTTTGCCTCCAAAGTATTTCTCACTCATATTAAGAACTCTAAATACCAAATTTCCCAAATCATTAGCTAGATCAGAATTTATCCTTTTTATAAATTTTTCTCGGGAAAAGTTACCATCTAATCCAAAAGGAATTTCTCTTAAAAGGAAGTATCTTAAAGCATCGCTACCAAATTCTTCTATACAATCAAATGGATTAACAATATTCCCCTTTGACTTAGACATCTTCTCTTGTTCTACCAGCCACCACCCATGAGCGAAGACAGTATTGGGAGGAGAAAGGTCTAAAGCATGTAAGATGATGGGCCAGAAGATGGCGTGTTGCCTTAAGATATCTTTACCAATAAAATGGCAATCCGCAGGCCACCACTTCCTAAAATTTTCCTCTTGGTAGTAAAACCCTACTCCGCTTATGTAATTAAGGAGAGCATCAAACCACACATACACCACATAGTTAGAATCTCCAGGAAATTCTATCCCCCAACTTACTCTATGCTTAGGACGGGAAATGCATAAGTCATTTAAGGAATTGGCTTCAAGAAATCCTACCACCTCATTATATCGAATAGATGGTTTTACAGCCCCAGGATTATCTTTAAGATAACTCTTTAGCCATTCCTGGTACTTAGAAAGTTTAAAAAAATAATTATCCTCTTTTATTTCTTCTAAAGGTCTTTTACACTCCGGACACCTACCCTCTGTTTCTTTAACTTGTGTCTCGCTAAAGAAAGATTCACAAGGGATACAATAAAAACCTTTATAAGTAGATTTGTAAATATCACCTTTATCCCAAAGTATTTCAATAACCTTCTTAACTACCTTTTTATGAAGCTCATCAGTAGTTCTTATAAAAAAATCGTAAGAAATATCCAACATTTTCCAAAGCTTTTGAAAGTTAGCCACAACTTCATCGGCAAACTCCTTGGGAGACTTACCCTTAGCTTGGGCTGCCTCCCTTACTTTCTCTCCATGTTCATCAGTCCCAGTAAGAAAAAAAACCTCATCTTTTTTAAGGCGTTTAAACCGTGCTAAGGTATCAGCGGCAATATTTGTGTAAGCATGCCCTATATGAGGAGAAGCATTAACATAGTAAAGAGGGGTGGTCAAATAAAACTTACTCATTTATAGGATAAGTTATCTTCTCCATTCCTCCATCCTCAAACTCTATATAAACCAATCTTTTTAACACATTTACAGAGACTACCTTTCCCCTACCTCGAGAAGTATGGATAGTCTGACCCTCACGGGGAAGATTGCGAGAAAATTCACGATAGTTCTTATACTCATAAAATAAACAGCACATAAGCCTTCCACAAATTCCTGATATTTTAGAAGGATTTAGAGGGAGTCGCTGAATCTTTGCCATCTTGATACTCACCGGCTCAAAATTTTTTAGAAAAGAAACACAACATAAACTTCTACCACAAGGTCCTATACCTCCAAAGAGCCGAGCCTCGTCTCTTACCCCAATCTGTCGCATTTCTATTCTTATTCTAAAAATCTTAGCTAAGTCTTTTACCAGCTCACGAAAATCAACCCTTCCTTCTGCAGTAAAATAAAAAATTACTTTTTTCTTATCGAAAGAATACTCTGCTTCAACTAACTTCATCTTTAACTTATGTTCTTTTACCTTCCGTGCACAAATCTGCAAAGCATCTTTTGCCTGCTTAGCATTTTCTTTTACTTGCTTTATATCTTCAGGAGTCATCTTCCTTACTATCTTTTTTAAGTTGGCAGAGGGGTGCTCCTCCTCGCTAACTTCCAAAACCTCTCCATAATCTAATCCTCTATCTGCTTCTACAATTACTTTATCTTGAGACTTAACTTCAAAAGGAGCCAGATAACTTAAAATGTTACCTGCCTCTCTTAATCTTACTAAAGCTACTTTCATCTTACCTTGAAACTAAATTTAAAAGGTTCACTGCTAAGTTAATGTTTAAATTATCCAACTCATTAAGAAGTGTAATAGCTCTTTCTAAAATCTCTAGAACTTTATTAAGATTTCTTTTAAAGTGAGGAATTATCTCATAACTAATAGAACTTATCAACAAATTTTTATTTTTAATTATACCAAAAATTACATAATCCCTCAAAAAAACTATTACATCGGAAAAAAATTTTTTCGCCTCTTCTCTACTTTTAAATACAGGGAGTCTACCCTCTATTAAGAAATCTCTTAATACTTCCTTAGAATAAAGATGAGGAAACTCATTAATTGTAGGAAAATAGATTTTTTTACAACGAGAAAGTATCGTAGGAAAAATCATATCAGGACGAGAGCTGATAAGGATAAGGAGCGAATCATTAGGAGGCTCTTCTAAAGTCTTTAAAAAAGCATTAGAAGCTTCTTCAGTGAGATTATGAGCATTGTTTACAATTAGAACTTTCTTTAGTAAATTTGTGCTTTTATAAGCAAGAAACTGCTGGGCTGCACGAATATTTTCAATCTTTATAGTAGAAGGTTCATCGATACAGAAAATATCATAGGAAACGCTTCTTTCAAATTCTCTACAACTCCCACAACAATTACAGAAATAATCACTGTTTGAACAATTTATTAGTTTACCGATATCTAAACTAAAAGATAGTAAGTTATTTCCTACAAATAGATAAGAAGTGCTTACAAGGTTACTCTTTTTAAGAAGAGAAAAGTAATCTAGAATTTTTTTATACATTTCTTTCTCAAAAAATCGTCAACGATTTTTTTAATACTACTGTAAATTTCCTTTAAACTCCTATCAGCATTTACTACCTTTACACGCAAAGGTTCTTTTTTAGCAATCGCTCTGTATCCTCTTCTTAGTCGATAATGAAAACTTAAAGGCCTTTTCTCAATTCTATCTTTATCCTTAATTCTTTTAAGCCCCTTCTTTACACTCCCATCCAAAAGAATAGTAAGGTCAGGCTTTATCCCTAAAGAAAAAATATTAACTACCTTCTCTACCATTTTACCTAACTTTAACCCATAGCCTTGGTAAGCTATGGTAGAATCGTAGAATCTGTCACAAATGATTACATCGTAATCTTTAAAAGCTTTTTTAAGTTTTTCTTCGATAAGTTGAGTTCTTGCTGCTAAGTAGAGAAGAAGCTCAGTACAAGGAGAAATTACTTTTTTCTTATCTAAAAGTATATTTCTTAAAAGTTCACCAACTTTAGTAGACCCAGGTTCTCTAAATATCTTTACTGAAAGCCTCTTCTTTTTCAAATACCTTACCAAGAAAGATATTATACTGCTTTTACCGCTTCCTTCTAAACCCTCAAAGGTTATAAATAAAGCACGCTTACTCACCGCTTCATCCGCCACCGTGTAGTACCGTCAGATAAATCTTCTAAAATTATCCCTTTTTGTGCTAACTCTTCTCTTATTTTGTCCGCTTCTTTAAATTTTTTCTCTTGGCGCAATCTCCTCCTTTGATAAATTTTCTCCTCAATATACTTTTTAAACTCCTCAGGTAGTGGAATCTCTTCCTCAAAGAGAGAGAATATATTTCCTACCGTCAAAAGGAAATTTTTGACCTCTCCCAGAAACTCCTTGCTCTTATTTTTACTGACCAAAGTAGGTAAAGAAAATAGTAAAGCTTTAGCTTGAGGCATATTAAAGTCATCATCCATAGCTATTTCAAAATCTCGAATAAGACTAAGAACCTCTTCTCTCCTTATAGGAAGAATAGGGATATCTTTTAAATAATCATAAACGATATACAACCTCTTTCTTTGAGCTTCTGCCTCCTCTAATCTTTCCCAATCAAAATCAAGAGGAGAAGTATAATGAGCGGAAAGATAAAATAATTTGAGAGCTTCCTGAGGAAATCTTCTGGTTACTTCTTTAATAGTAAAAAAATTACCCAGAGATTTAGCCATTTTTTCTTTGTTAAAGGTAATAAGGCCATGGTGGAGCCAATATCGAGAAAAAGGTAAATTCCCTATACTCTCTGATTGAGCTATTTCGTTTTCATGGTGAGGAAAGATTAAATCTTTACCTCCTCCATGAATATCTAAAGGGGAACCCAAAAATCTTTCTGCCATAACCGAACATTCTATATGCCAGCCTGGTCTTCCTTCACCAAAGGGAGAGAACCAATAAGGCTCTCCTTCTTTTCTCCTCTTCCAGAGGGCAAAATCAAAAGGGTCTTCCTTTAAAGAATCTTTCTCTATCCGTACTCCTTGGAAAAGTTCATCTAACTTTTTTCCAGAAAGTTTTCCATAGGAAGTAAACTTTCTTACTCTGAAATAAACATTACCTTCTCTCTGGTAAGCATAGTCTTTATCGATTATTCTTTTTATGAAATCTACCATATAAGGAACATTCTCTGTAGCTTTTGGTTCAACATCTGCAGGAGGTAAATTTAATAGGTCTAAATCCTCATAGTAACTTTTAATGTAGGTTTCTCTTACTAACGCAAAGGCTTCCTCCAAAGATATTCCTCTCTCTTGACTCCATTGTCTAGCTTTAGTGATTATTTTATCATCGACATCAGTGATATTTCTTACAAATTTTACTTTAAATCCTTTATAGGTTAGATATCTCCTCATTACTTCAAAAATATATAAGGAACGTCCGTGACCAATGTGGCAATGGTCATAAACAGTTACTCCACATGAGTAAATCTTGACTAAAGGAGGAGAAAGTGGCTTAAACTCTTCCTTCTGTCTGGTTAGAGTATTAAATATCCTTAACATACCTGTTTTAGGAGAACCACAGCTAAACAAGCTATTGCGTCTTTTCCTCCTAGAAGTTCTAACTTCTCTCTTGATTTTATTTTAAAGTTTATCCTTTCTATTTTGAATATCTTTCTAAGAGAAGTTACTATTTTCCTCTTATAAGGAAAAAGCCGTAATCTATCTAAAATTACTGTTACATCTATATTTACAATTTCCAACTTACCTTTTATTTTCTTTAAAACCAAATTAACGATATTTTTGCTGCTCATCCCTTGAAGCTTCTTTTTATTAGGAGGAAAATAATCACCAATATCTCCTAAACCTGCTCCTCCTAGAATAGCATCACAGATAGCATGGAGGACAACATCTCCATCAGAGACCGCTTCTAACCCCCAAGGATAATCAATTTCCCATCCTCCTAAAACCAATTTCTTTCTTCTTTTAGTGAATCTATGAACATCAAAGCCTAAACCTACTAAAGAAATTTTTTGATTCAAATTATCGAAAGATTCCTTCTCTAGTTTAACCTTTAGAAAACTTTTTTTCATCCCTTATCTTTAAAATTAACTCTCCTAAGATTAAGTCCTGAGAATAAGTTATCTTAATATTTAGGTAATCTCCTTCTACTATCTTAACTCTTTTACCCACGAACTCCAAAAATTGGCTATCATCGTAAACTTTTCTTTTTCTAAACCTTTGTTGATAAGCATCGAGCAACACTTTCCTCTTAAACCCCTGAGGGGTCTGGATTCTATAAATTCCTCTTCTCTCTATAGTCTTCTTTGCTATCCCTTTTTTCACTAATTTCAAACAATCATTTTC
>QNCE01000069.1 GCA_003644405.1 Candidatus Omnitrophota bacterium
GCTTCTTGTGTTTCTGAGTTTGGAGTTAAGGATAAGCTGGCTCATGTTTCTACTGGAGGAGGAGCATCTTTAGAATTCTTGGAGGGAAAAGAATTGCCTGCAATAGCGGTAATTCCTGAAAAGTAAAAGAACGATGAGTGGACGTAAACCATTAATTGCCGGTAACTGGAAGATGCATAAGACTATTGAAGAAGCTAGAGAGTTAGTCTCTCACTTAAAAAGAGAACTTTCTGATTTGAGTGAAGTAGATATTGTTGTTTGTCCTTCCTTTACTGCTTTAGAGAATGTAGGAAAATTAATTTTAGGTACGAATATAAAATTAGGAGCACAAGATGTTTTTTACATCAAAGAAGGAGCATTTACAGGAGAGGTTTCCCCTCCTCAACTTAAGGACTGTGGATGTGATTACGTAATAGTGGGACATTCGGAGAGGAGAAAGTATTTTCAGGAAAGTAATGAGATGATTAATAAAAAAATTAAGGCTAGTTTAGAAGAAGGTTTAAATCCTATTCTGTGTGTAGGTGAGACTTTAGAGGAAAGAGAAGCTAATCAAACCATAGAGGTAGTAACCAACCAGCTAGAGGGAGGACTTTCTGGTATAGAGGAAAACCAGCTTTTAAAACTTACTATTGCTTATGAACCAGTTTGGGCAATAGGAACAGGAAAAACTGCTACTCCCCAGCAGGCAGAAGAAGTGCAAAAGTTTATAAGGGAGTGGATAGAGAAGAAATATTCAGCTAGAAGTGCCTCTTCGTTAAGGATTCTTTATGGTGGAAGTGTAAAACCTAATAATATAAAAGATTTAATGAGAGAGGAAGATATCGACGGAGCATTAGTTGGAGGCGCTTCTTTAGATGCTTCCTCTTTTATCGCTATCGTAAAGGGCGCTCTTTAGGGGTAAGTTATGTACGATCTTATTTTAATTCTGCACATAATAGTCTCTTTAGCTTTAATAGGGATAATTCTCGTCCAACGAGGAAGAAGTGGAGGGTTAATTGAAGCTTTAGGAGGAGTGGAGTCAATCTTTGGGACGAAAACCAGTTCCTTCTTTGTTAAGTTGACAGTTACTTTGGTAGTACTATTTTTTCTTACCTCTATCTCTTTAGCTTACCTTTCCAAACAAAAGAGTAAGTCCCTTTTAGAAAGAGCGAGCAAAAGCCATCAAATTCCTGCAAAGAATGAATCTCAGAAAACTGAGGCTTCTTTACCGCCCTCAGGCAAATGAAAAAGATAAAAAATGTAATTTCTCTTCTTAGTCTATCTCTTTTTATTCTCTCTCTAAGTATACTCTCTAAAGTATTTAACTCAAAATTTGTATTAGAAAGCAAATTTTGCTCTCCCAGCCAACAGGAAAAAGTTAAACCTAGATTTTTTAATAAAATAATTTTAACGGAGAACTTTCTTAAGAAAGCTGTTGCAAAATCTGTGTTTAAGAAACCCCTTAAAGAGTATGAGTTTGAGTGCGGAAAATACAGAGGGAAGCTAATTCTTCCAGCAACTAGTGATCCTAAGTCTTTTAATCCTATTTTGGCCAAAGAGACCTCTACTACTCAGATCACTTCTTTACTTTTTGAAGGGTTAACTAAAGTTGATCCTAAAAGTTTAGAGGTCCTTCCTAACTTAGCTAAGAAGTGGCAAACTCAAGATGGGAAAACTTGGATATTCTATCTAAGAGAAGATGTAAAATGGAGCGATGGAGAAAGTTTTACTGCTGATGATGTTGTTTTTACTTTTAACGATTTAATATATAACCCGGAGATCCCTAATTCTAGTAGAGATATAT
Organism: Candidatus Omnitrophota bacterium; assembly: GCA_003644405.1. Taxonomy (GTDB): domain Bacteria; phylum Omnitrophota; class Gorgyraeia; order Duberdicusellales; family 4484-171; genus B7-G16. Next base: position 1,784 of record QNCE01000069.1, read on the forward strand.
TTACTATTGAAGGGGAAAAGATTAAAGTAGAAAAGGTTGATACCTATCGAGTAAAGTTTACTCTTCCTTCTGTTTTTGCTCCTTTTTTGCGAGCGCTTTCCCAAGAAATCCTTCCTAAGCACTGTTACTATCACTTAGTTAAGGAAAATAAGTTTAACTTTAGTATGGGATTGGATGCTAAACCTCACCAAATAGTAGGTACAGGTCCTTTTCGTTTAAAAAAGTATCTACCTGGAGAGAGAGTGGTGTTAGAGAGGAATCCTTACTACTGGAAAAAAGATAGTTGTGGTAACCGTTTGCCTTACTTAGATGAAATTATTTTTGTAATTCTTCCCAATCAGGATACCGCACTTTTAAAATTCTTAGAAGGAGAAATTGATTATTATTCGTTACGGCCTCAGGATTTAGCAATTTTAGGACCAAAGCAGGAAGAAGATAACTTCTCTATTTATAATGCTGGTCCTAGTTTTGGCTCTAACTTCCTTGTTTTAAACCAGAATCCTCAGTTAAATCCTTATACTAAAAAACCTTTTGTTATTCCTTATAAACTTCGCTGGTTTCAGAATGAAGAATTCCGTAAAGCAATTTCTTATGCTATCAATAGAGAGGAAATCATTCAGGTTGTTTTGAATGGGTTAGGAGTTCCTCAATACTCACCTTTAAGTCCTGCTAATAAGATTTATTACACTTTTAGTGTAACTAAATATCCTTATAACCCCACCAAAGCTAAGAAGATTCTGCAAAAGTTAGGTTTCTCTGACCGCAATGGCGATGGTATTTTAGAAGACAGCCAAGGACATAAGTTAGAGATAAATTTTTTTACTAATGGTGATAATACTCAAAGAGTGAAGATAGCCACCCTTATAAAGAAGGACCTAGAAGATATAGGGATGAAAATAAACTTTCTTCCTTTGAATTTTAATAATCTTGTAAATAAGTTAGTCTCTACCTTTGATTGGGAGATGATTCTGATTGGTTTAACTGGAGGTATTGGGCCTTACTTTGGTAAAAATGTTTGGTCTTATAAAGGAGCGCTCCATATGTGGAATCCTACTAAAGTTGCTCTCTATGAGTGGGAAAAAGAAATTGAAGATATTTTTAATCTTTCAGCTAAGACGCTGGATGAGGAAGAGAGAAAAAAACTATTTTATAGATGGCAAAAGATAGCATCTAGTAAGCTTCCTTTGATTTATACGGTGAATACATATTCTATTTATGCAGTAAGAGAAAAATTTGGAAATCTTTATCCCACCGCTTACGGGGGAGCATTCTCCGAAGTAGAGTATATATACCTTCAAAAATGATAAGGTTTATTGGAAAGAGATTTCTGGTAGCTATCCCTCTTATTTTGGGAATAACCTTTATTACTTTTCTATTTATCCAAATTGCCCCGGGAGACTTTTTTGATAAGTTAAAATTGAACCCACAAGTTTCTAAAGAAACTATAGAGTTATATCGAGAGAAATTTAATTTAGATAAGCCGGTAGTTATCCAGTATTTCTTTTGGCTTAAGAATATTGTAAAATTCGATTGGGGGTATTCTTTTTCCTATAATGCTCCGGTAATTAAAGTAATTTCCTCTCGTGCATTAAATACTCTTATTCTCTCTCTATCTGTAATTGTGGTTAGTTGGATTTTGGTTATACCCTTAGCGGTGTTGGCAGTCGCTTATCGCAACAAATTTGTGGATAGGTTCCTATCTTTTTTCTCCTATCTAGGAATTTCTACTCCTACATTTTTCCTAGCTTTTCTTCTTCTTTACTTAGCTAGTTTCAGTAAATTCCTTCCTCTGGGAGGAATGCGCTCATTAAGGTTTGATGAATTTACTTTTTGGGGAAAGGTTTTAGATATTTTAAGACACCTTATTATTCCTACTTTGGTGCTTTCTTTTGGAACCGTAGCTTCCCTCCATAGGATATTAAGAGCTAACCTCTTAGAAGTTTTAGGTTCTTCTTATATCCTTGCCGCCAAAGCAAGGGGGCTTTCACGGGTAAGGATTATCTATGTTCATGCTTTAAAGAATGCATTAAACCCTATGATTACTATCTTTGGTTATCAGTTTTCTTCTCTTTTGAGTGGTGCCGCTCTTACTGAAATTATCTGTGGTTGGCCTGGTTTGGGCCAGGTTACCTTGGAAGCAGTAGTTTCTCAAGATTTGTACTTAGTTATGGGTACAGTTCTAATTGCTGCAGTGCTTCTTATTTTAGGGAATTTAGGTGCTGATGTTCTTTTAGCTTTATTTGACCCAAGGATAAGATACCAAACTAATAAATAGATGAGGATTTTTAAAGAGTTAATTAAGAATAAATTAGCAATGATTTCTTTAGTTTTTCTTTCCCTGTTTTACTTAGGAGCTGTTTTTGCTGATTTCTTTTCCCCCTATCCTTACCATGTGGATGATATTGAGTATCTTTGGTCTCCTCCTACAAGGATCCATTTTTTTGATTTTCATAAGAGGATTTTCTTTAGACCCTTTGTTTATAAATATAAGTTTTATATAGATCAGTATTACCGTCGTATTTATTATGAGGATAGAAGTAAAGTTTATCCTATAAAGTTTTTCGTTCACGGATTTAAATACAAGCTTTTAGGAATAATAGAGACAGACCTCCATCTTTTCGGTGTTTCAGGAACAAAGTTATTCCTTTTAGGGGCAGATTCAAAAGGGAGAGATTTATTTTCCCGGATTCTCTATGGTTCAAGAGTATCTCTCTCTATAGGGTTAATTGGTGCTAGTATTTCCTTTTTCATCGGGATTCTGGTGGGAGCAATTTCTGGTTATTTTGGAGGTAGGGTAGATAATGTGATTATGCGGTTAGTAGAGATGATGATGATGGTTCCTGCTTTTTACCTTATGCTTGCTTTAAGAGCTTCTTTTCCTCCTAATCTTAGCTCCACTCAGGTTTATCTCCTTATTATAGTAATTCTTTCTTTTATTGGATGGGCATCGATAGCAAGAGTGATAAGAGGAATGGCTTTATCTTTAAGAGAAAGAGATTATATTTATGCTGCCAAGGTATTAGGAGTAAGTGATTTCAAAATAATTTTTCGTCACATTATTCCTCATACTTTCTCTTACGCATTAGTAGCAATTGTATTAAGTATTCCTGGGTATATATTAGGAGAAGCAGCTTTAAGCCTTTTAGGATTAGGAATTCAGGAACCTCAGGCAAGTTGGGGAAACCTACTTAGTTCTGCCTTAGGTATAGTGAATATAAAAATTTTTCCTTGGATACTTACCCCTGGTATATTTATCGTAGTTAGTTCAATGTGTTTCTATATCTTGGGAGAAAGTTTACGAGATATATTGGATCCCAAAAAGAAAATCTCTATATGAGAGAGATTCTTACTGTAAAAAATTTAAGTGTGATTTATAAGGTAGAGGAAAGAAAAATTCATGCTTTAAAGGAGGTAAGTTTCTCTCTTAGGGAGGGAGAAATTCTAGGAGTGGTAGGGGAATCAGGAAGTGGTAAAACTACATTGGGACTTTCGATCCTTTCTCTTCTGGATGAGAAGGCTTATGCTAGTGGCAGAATTCTATTTGAGGGTAGAGATATTTTTTCTTTGTCGGAGCAAGAGTTACTAGATATAAGAGGAAGAAAGATAGGATTGATATTTCAAGAGCCAGCTGCTTCTTTTAATCCTGTATTAACTATTGGTTATCAATTTAGAGAGATTTTACAAAAGAAGTTAAATTTAAAAGAGAAGAATCTGGTTTCTCAAATAATATATGACTCATTTAAAAGGGTAAAATTGGTAGATGAAGAGAGGATTTTAAGAAGTTATCCTCATACTTTAAGTGGAGGACAACTACAGAGAATAGCTATCGCTTTCTCCATAGCTCTTTCTCCTTTAATTCTTATCGCTGATGAGCCTACCAGCAACTTAGATATCACTGTAGAGAGTCAAATCATTCATCTTTTTTTAAGGTTAAAAGAGGAGCTTAATCTTTCAGTTATTTTTATCACTCACAATTTGGACTTAGCAAAAGTTATCTGTGATAGAATTGGCGTGCTTTATAAAGGAAAGATGAGAGAGATAAGAGAAAAAGAAACTTTGTTTAGAGAACCTAAAGACCCCTATACTAAAGAATTAATAGAGGCATTTAAGAAGTTAGAGTAAATGAAACTTTTACAAGTAGAGAAGGTAAAAAAATACTTTGTCCATAAGAGAAAAGTAGTTAGAGCTTTGGATGGAGTAGACCTTTTTGTAGAGGAAGGACAAACTTCAGCCTTGGTGGGGGAATCCGGTTGTGGGAAGACTACTCTCGCTAAGGTGGTTGTAGGACTCTATCCTCCCCAGGCAGGGAAAATTTACCTTAAAGGGGAAGAAATAACTTCTAAGAGAAATAAAGCATTCTTAAGAAGAAACGTACAGATGGTGTTTCAGAACCCTTACCTTAGCTTGGACCCCCGCTGTACAATATTTTTTTCTCTTTATGAAGCACTCTCTATATTTACCAAGATAAAAAAGAAAGAGGCAGTTCCGTTTTTAGAAGAGTTACTAAAAAGTGTAGAGTTACCGGAGAGTACCCTTTGGCGTTATCCTCACCAGTTAAGCGGTGGCCAACTACAAAGAGTCTGTATTGCCCGCAGTCTTATAAATAATCCCTCTCTTCTTATTCTGGATGAGCCCACTTCAGCTTTGGATATCTCTACTACTGTTAAGATTATTGACCTCCTTCTAAAAATTCAAGAGGAAAAAAGTGTGGGTTTTCTTTTTATATCTCATAATCTCAAGTTAGTAAAACACTTAGCTTGGTGGGTGTTTGTAATGTACTACGGTAAGATAGTGGAGTTTGCTCCAAAGGACTTAATTTATAAAAACCCTCTCCATCCTTATACAAAACTTCTCTTGGATGCTACCACTCTTAAATTAAAAGATATTCCTGAGTCAACTTTACCTGAGAGAGGATGTAGATTTTTTTCACGCTGTCCCTATAAGAAAGATATGTGTCTTAAAGAACCAACTCTTATAGAGATTGAAAACAACCATTTCTTAGCTTGCTACTTGAAAAGAAAATAAAGGTAGCGCGTCCAGTTAACTGGAGTTTCCCCAAAAAATAAGCTTTTATAATATTTTAGCCCAAAAATGGGAAAAGACTTCCCCCAAAAACAAGGAGGTGCCCCTATGAATAATGATATAGTAATCAGGGAAAAAGTCA
>QNCE01000070.1 GCA_003644405.1 Candidatus Omnitrophota bacterium
ATCTTAGAAAGCGCATCCTTTTCCTTCCTAGCTTCATTTAGCTTCTTCTTAAGGGTATCTAGCTCTTCTAACTTATCTTTTAAGGTGGCGACCTCCTTTTCTTTTTCTCGTAAAAGGTTGGCAGAGTCTTCTACCTTCTTATTAGCTTCAGTTAATGCTTTCTTTAGCTCTTCAATCTCGGTGGCATAACTACCCACCTCTTTTTCTTTTTCCTTATTTTTTTCTCTAACTACTTCTAAATCTTTCTTAAGAGTAGATAACTCATCAGAGAGTTGGTCTAATTGAGAATTTAGCTGATCGATAGTTTTTTCTTTTTCCTTTATGACTTGAATAAGCTGATTTACTAAGGCAGAAAAATAACTTTTTAAATTCTCTATCTGAATACTTGGCTGGCTAGTAGAATTTTTCATTTCTTCAGAAAAAGCAGAGAAAAAAAATATAAGAATTAGAAAAGGAAAGAGACCACCTATTTTGATTAGTTTCATGGGTTCTAGAAAAATTATACTTGAGAGTAAATAGTTGTCAAACAGTTTTTCCTTTCTTCACTATAGTAATCTGATATAATTTTAGTTGTTATGGAAAAGAGAGAAGTAAAACTTGATAAATTTCAAGAAGAAGCCATAGAACTAGCTGAAAAAGGATATTCGGTAATAGTAAGTGCTCCCACAGGAGCAGGCAAAACTTTAATTGCTGAAAATATCATCAGAAGATGTATCCACCTTCATCAAAAAGTAATTTACACTGCCCCTATAAAAGCACTAAGTAATCAAAAATTTAGAGACTTTTCTAAAACCTGGCCTAAAACTACAGGTATCCTAACGGGAGATGTGAGTATAAATCCTGGTGCTCCTCTTCTCATTATGACCACAGAGATATTTAGAAATTCTATATTAGTTGACCCCACTAACTTAGAAGAGTGTCGGTGGGTAATATTTGATGAAATTCACTACCTTGACGATATTGAACGAGGAACAGTATGGGAAGAGTCAATAATACTTTTACCCAAACATATCCGGATGCTTGCCTTAAGTGCTACTATACCTAACATAGATGAGTTCGTGAATTGGTTAAAAAAAATTCATCCTTTTCCTGTAAAGACAGTAGTAGAGAAAAAAAGACCTGTACCTTTACATTTCTTCTTCCAATGCAATAATGAAATTTTTTCTAGCTTTAAGAAGTTAGAAGAGTCTCATTATTTAAGAAAAAGGGCAAAGCAAAAAACTTTTAAAGAGGGGCTACATTTTTTCAAAGCCAACAAGCTCTCTACTTTGATAAACTATCTAAAAGGAAAAGGAGCTCTTCCTTGTATATACTTTGCTTTTTCTAGACGAAGATGCGAAGACCTCGCCTCAGAAGTTTATAGCTATGATTTTCTTACTAAAGAAGAAAAGAAAAAAATAGAGAGTATCTTCCTAGACCTCGTAGAAAAATTCAATATTAGTAGTGATCGTTCCTTAACCTATCTTTTTCCTCTCATAAAAAAAGGAATAGCCTACCACCATGCAGGACTTCTGCCTACCTTGAAAGAGATAATTGAGAGACTTTTTACTACGGGTCTTATAAAATTTATCTTTACTACAGAAACTTTTGCCTTGGGAATAAATATGCCTGCAAAGACTGTAGTATTTGATAATCTTATAAAGTTCTATGGAAGGTATACTCGTTACTTGAAAACACGCGATTTCTACCAGATGGCAGGACGAGCAGGACGACGAGGGATAGATAAAGAAGGATATGTATTTACTAGAATTAATCCACACCAAATAGACCTTACTAGTTTAAGAGAAATTATTTATGGCAGGTATGAACCTATTGTAAGTCAGTTAAGAAGCTGCTATGCTACCATCCTTAATCTCTTCCTCCTTATGAAAGAGAAACTTTTAAGTATCTATCCTCTATCTTTTCACTTCTACCAATCTCAGGAGTTAGAAAAAAAAGAAGCGCAGAATCTATTAAAAAGAAAATTACAACTTCTAAAAGAGGTAGGCTACATCATAGGAAATACACTAAGCTGGAAAGGGGAATTAGCATCGAAAGTATATAGCTTTGAATTGCAGATAGGAGAGTTATTTGAAAGTGGATTCTTAGAGAGTCTTGATGAAAAAACGCTCTTTATGGTCATCTCTTCCTTAGTATATGAACCTCGTAAAGGAGAAAGAAAGCCTAAGCTCAACAAACGAGTTAAACGCCTGAAGAGAGAATTAAATCTTTTTATAAAAGAAATCCATAGTCAAGAGAGGCGTTACAGAATATACCCTTTAAGTAAAAAGTTCTATTTCCATCTTAGTGAAGTCTCATTAGCATGGTATGAAGGAACGGATTTCTATAAACTTACTAGATTCTCTCAAGTAGACGAAGGTGAGTTAGTAAGATACTTTAGGATGAGTATCCAAGTATTAAGAGAAATACTCTCATCCAAAGCTATAGATGCTTCTTTTAAATCAAAAATAAAGAACTGTATAAGAAAAGTAAATCGAGATGTGGTGGATGCTGAAAAGCAACTAAGACAGGAAATTTAATGTTTCTTTCTACCTCTTCTCACTCTCCTTGGAAAAATTTATAAGAAATATTCAGTTCAGTCCAAAAGAAATCAGTTTGCGAGTTTAACATCTTTAAGTATGTATGACTTAAGAGGTATTAACTTGTAAGGTAAGTCAAGGAAAAAAGGTTCTTCTTAGCCCCCGCCTAACTACCACTATTCCTGAAGAATCAACGTAATAATTTTTTGTATCCTTATCTCTATCGTAGCCGATAGAACTATTCTCTTCTATAGTATTAAACCTATCTATGATTGCCGAGTTAATTCTACTGCCTCTTTTTATGTGTGTAAAATCCATCACGATAGAATTTTCTATCTCCACGTCTTTATCTATTTTTACTCCACGACCTAGAATAGAGCTCTTAATCTTTGCTTCCGTTACCTTTGAACCTTCACAAACTAAAGAATTTATGACTTCAGAACCTGCTATATAGGCAGGAGGGCAATTAAGATTGGAAGCATATATGGGCCAATGCTGGTTATCTAAATCCAAGATTGGTTTCTCACCTAAAAGATCCATATTTGCCTCCCAGTAACTCTTTATCGTGCCTACATCTCGCCAGTAAACGCTTCTTTCATAACTTTTTATACCAGGAATTCTGTTAGTAGAAAAATCGTAACCATACACCCTAACTCCTTTTTTAATCAAACTGGGAATAATATCTCTACCAAAATCGTGGGCTGACTCTTTGCAAGCATCTTCCTCCAAAGCTTCTATCAACAACTGAGTATTAAATATATAGTTGCCCATAGAAGCTAAATAACTACCTTCTACTTTTGTGGGTTTTTCTTTAAAATCCAAAACTTGCCTCTTATCATTTATCCTTACTATACCTAATTGAGAAATCTCTTTTTCCCCTACAGGAATCGTAGAGATAGTAAGTTCTGCTTTCTTTTCAAGATGATAATTTATCATTTTTCTTATATCCATTCTATAAATATGGTCACCACTTAAAATTATAACAATATCAGGCTTATAGTCGTAAATAAGGTTTATATTCTGATAAATAGAATCTGCTGTACCTCTGTACCAATCCTTGAGTTCTTCTTTTCTCATTTGTGGAGGAACAACAGTTATAAAATATTCGGAAGGAAGACCATCAATACTCCAAGTAGTTCTTATATGTTCAATTAGAGATTGGGATTTATATTGCACTAAAACATAAATAGAGTATATCCCTGAATTTATGAGACTACTCAAAGAAAAGTCAATAATCCTGTATTTGCCTCCAAAAGGAACGGAAGGCTTAGTCCTCTCTAAAGTAAGAGGATAGAGCCTTTCTCCCTTTCCTCCTGCAAGTATCAGGGATAGAATCTTTTTATCAAAACACTTCATGAAACTACTCTCCTTCCTATCCTCTACTCAGAACTACTAAAAAATATATCCTTTTAGATTATTAGATGATAACACTATTTTTGGTAAAAGCAACAGTAAGTTATTTATTTCTCCAATTTTATAGTCTTTGATAAAAGGTATATGCTAGAAGAGAAATCTCGGCAATTATCTTTTTTGCCCTCTCGTAATTCTTTACCCCTTTAGTTAACACACAGATTATATAATCCCCTCGGGAAGTAAAAACAATTCCTGCGTCATGAACTACTCCCTTCTCTAATCCTGTTTTGTGAGCAACTATTATCTCTTTTGGTAAGTATCGAGGAAGACGATCCCTTACTTTCTGTTTTTTTAAAAATGAGAGAAGAACTTTAGAAGCGTCTTTATCTAGAATTCCCCCTCTGTAAATCTTTTCCAGAAGATAGGTTATATCTAAGGTAGTGGTATAATTCTCTATCCCTCTACTTCTTTTTCTAAAATCCATCATTTTCCTCTCCAAGAACGTATTCTTCAACCCTATCTTCTTGAAATTTTCATTTATATAATCAAAACCTAAAATATCGATTATTTTATTGGTAGCAGTATTATCACTATAAGAAATTGCTAATTCACAGAGTCTCTCAAAATGTACTTTGAAAGGAGTTTTCATTTTTTTAATTATTCCTGAACCACCTACTATATCTTCTTTCTTAATAGTAATATATTCTTGAGAAGAAATTTTACCTTCTCCAATCGCTTTAAGAGCTACCGCAACAAGTGGTAACTTTATAAGACTAGCAGCAGGGAAAATTAATTCCTCCCTAGAAGAAATTTTTGAATAAGGAAACCTTAGTTTCTTCACTAAAAAAGATATCTCACCTTCAAAAGAAGTAGTAAGATCTAAAATCTCTCTTTTTAGATTAGAAAAGAGTTTTTTCTCTTTGTAGAAAGAGTAAAGGTAAAAAGAGGAAACCAATATACAAAGGGATAGAAGAAAAAAGATAACTTTGAAGAAAAGATTTTTTCTCACTTTGAGTTTAAGAGCTACTCTCTCTTTCTCTTGGTTCCACTCTCCAAGGATGGGCAGCGACGATAATAGCAAAGAAAAGTGTATAGATAAGCCAATCCCTACCGATGAGGATAATGGCTAACCAAGGATACCCTGCATAGGGAGTCAAAACTTCGTTGCGTAAAGAGGAAATAAACAAGGCAAAAAGAATAAGGGGAGAGACGAATTTAATAGAAAAATCCCACCATCTCCCTAGGTGCCATCTAGCATAGTGATTAATATGCGTTCTTAACTTCTTTACCCCATAAATCCATCCTAAAACTATACACTCAAAAATTGCTGCCAGAATAAGTCCGTACTGAGTAAGAAAATGATCCACTATATCTAACCAGTATAGGCCTGCTTGGGTAGTAAAAATTATTCCTCCCAGAAAACCGAATACAGAAAGCACAGAAACTACTATCTTTCTAGAGTAGTGAAACTTATCAATAATTGCTGAAGAAAAAGCTTCTAGAATAGAAATGGCCGAAGAAAGACCTGCTATAGTAAGAATAGCAAAAAATATTACTCCGAAGAGACGAGGAAAGTAAGGAAGCATACTTATTGCTTTAGGATAGGCTACGAAAGCAAGTCCTATGGACTCTTTTACTACTTTACCAAACTCTACCGAAGTAGCGTGTGCCATATATCCTAAAATAGAAAACACTCCAAATCCTGCGAATAGAGAGAAAAAACAATTTATAAAACTTATAGAGAAAGAGTCTCGTACAATTTGGCTCTTTCGGGGAAGATAGGAGGCGTAAGTAATCATAATTCCAAAAGCCAAACTCAAGGTAAAAAATATTTGTCCAAAAGCATCCATCCATACTCTTACATCTCTGAGACGAGTAAAGTCAGGCTTCAGATAAATTGCTATACCTTCTTTTGCCCCCGGAAGTCTTATACTCCAGAAGACAATCACAGCAGTAAGAACAAACAAGAGAGGCATAAAAATTTTATTTGCTCTCTCTAAACCCCTACGCACTCCTTTAAACACAATAATCCAATTTAGGAGCCACACCAAAAGTAAAGAAAATATAATAGGGGTTCTTAAATCACCTAAGGACGCAGGACTTTTACTCACCATAAGGAACTTATGAAAAAAGAAATTATTAGGATCGTTACCCCATCCTAAGTTAAATGAGAAAAAAAGAAAACTTAAGCACCACGATATTACTACAGAATAATAGAGAACAATTCCAAACATTACAAAAGTCACCTGCCACCAGCCTAGCCATTCCCATTTTTTTGAAATACTAGCAAAACTTGCTGGAGCCGAACCTCTCATCTTATGCCCCAAACCTAACTCTAAAATCATAAGAGGAATCCCCACTAATATTAAAGCTAGAAAGTAAGGAATAAGGAAGGCTCCTCCTCCATTTTTATAACACAGGTAGGGAAAACGCCAAATATTACCTAAACCTATTGCTGACCCAATAGCAGCAAGTAGAAACCCAATGTGAGTCCTCCATTGAGGGCGATGGACAGCAAAAATATCTTTTTCCATTTTAAAAAATTATACCTTAAATTAAATACCTGTAAATATGAAAGTTAAATTTGGCATAAGGTAAAATCATTTGACAATAAATTACTACTAAAGTATAATTTTTCTAGTGAGGAAGATAAAAACTGCAGTAAAATTTATAACTTTTCTCTCGTTTCTTTTTGCTTTCTCCAATCTTTCCTCTTTCTCAGCCTCAGAGCTTGAATCTAAAATAAAATATTTGGAAGAAACTATAATTGAAGAAAGTAAAAAGCTCCAATCCTTAGAAGATACTTTCTTAAAGCTCCGAGAAGAAAAAAAGAAACTTACCTCTCAATTAAAGCAAAAAGAAAAAGAAATCTCCAACTTAAAAGAGAAATTAAAAGAGTTGGATGCCCTTAAAGAGGAGTTAGAAGAAGTAAAGAAAACAAAAGAAAAACTCTCTCAAGACTTAAAAGGA
>QNCE01000071.1 GCA_003644405.1 Candidatus Omnitrophota bacterium
ACTCTAGTTTTACTGTAGCTATTGAACCAACTTTTGTCCAGGTGATATCTTGAGTAGTATTTATTTGCCAAGCCTCTCCTCCGTTAGGTTGGGTTACAGTTAAATCTCCTCTGATTTTGAAGTAAGCATCTGAGGTATCGTTTACTGTGCTATCTCCTGCATCGGAGATGCGCATCATACAGGTATTAGAAATTGTATCAGGAACAGTCCAAGAATAACTCAATGCTGCTGCAGGAGTAGAGCTAATAATGGTGTAGGGATAAGTTGAACCCCCATCAGTTGAATACTCAAGCTTAATATTGGCAATTGTTCCCACCATAGACCAAGTTATATCATAAGTGGAATCTACTACTAATACTTCTCCTCCAACAGGATAAGTTAAGGTTATAGAAGGCTTTATACTAAAATCAGCGTCGGAATAATCTGTAACTGTAGCATCATTAGCATCTGTCACTCTTACACGCACAGTAGTACTTACATCATCAGGAATATCCCAAGCATAAGAACCACTTGTAGCAGAAACTCCTGAAGCAATGACATTAGGAAAGGTATCTCCGCTATCTGTGGAATAGTCAATATTTACGGACTCGATTGAACCTACCATGTCCCAAGTAATATTCTGAGTACTCCCTACAATCCAGACTTCTCCTCCATTGGGAGCAGTTACAGTAATAACGCCCTTTATCCGGAAATTGAGGTCGGAAGCATCAGAGACACTAGAATCAGAAAGAGAAGTAACTTTTACTCTTGCACTAGTTGTAGGGTTATCAGGAATTGCCCAGGAATATGTTCCTAAACTAGAATCTACGGATGTATCTATAACATAAGGATAAGTAGCCCCGCCATCGTCAGAATAGGTAATCTCTATATTTCCGATACTCCCTGTTTTTGTCCAAGTGATATCTTGGGTAGTACCAATCTCCCAAGCTTCTCCTCCATTGGGAGCAGTTAAGGCTATTGAACCCTTAATTTCAAACACATCATCTGATTCATCAACTACATCAGGATAATCCAAACTGGTAATCTTAATCTTTAAATTTGCTCCAATCTCATCAGGAATAGTCCAAGCAAAAGCGAGATCGGAGCTAGGAACACCTCCTGTAGGAGTAATTATCTGGGTATCGGGATAATTAGTCCCGCCATCCACTGAATACCTAATTTCAACATTTCCAATGCTTCCTGTTTTCTGCCAAGTGATATTTTTAGTATCATCAACAATCCAAACTTCTCCACCGTTAGGGGAAGTTACGGTTATAGATCCTTTGATAGTAAAATCTCCATCAGAGGTATCAAAAACAGTGGAATCATCGTAATTTTCTACTTTAATTCTGGTTTGAGTTCCAATAGCATCAGGAACAGTCCAAGAATAAGTTCCTGTATTATCTAGACCAGTAGTAATTGTGCTAGTATAGCTACCCCCTCCATCGGTGGAATAATAAAGATTCACCTTAGGGATGGTTCCATAAGTATTCCAGGTAATATCGTAACTTGAGCCTACAATAAAAGTTTCACCTCCATTAGGATAAGTAAGCACCAACTTTCCTTTAATTGTGAAATTATCATCTGAGGTATCATAAACTGTAGCATCTGAGGTATCAGTTACTTTAACTCTTAAAGCTGTTCCTATTGCATCAGGAATTGTCCAGGTATAACTACCTACTGCAGCATCTGTAGAATCAACAATTAAATTAGGATAGGTAATTCCTCCATCTGTAGAGTACTCTAACTTTACATAGGCAATTGAACCGGTCCTTGTCCAGGTAATATTCTGGGAGCTTGCCACTTCCCAAATTTCTCCTCCGTTGGGAGCATCGAGATGTAACTTACCTTTAATAGTAAAATTATCATTGGACTCATCGTATACTCCAGTAGGATCGCTGGTTAATAATACCTTAACTTTTAATTGAGTTCCAATTGCATCGGGAATCGTCCAAGTATAAGGCGTACCAGTCTCTGCATCAATCCCTGTAGCGATCACCTGGCCATCAGGATAAGTAGCTCCTCCATCAGTAGAATATCTTAGTTCTACGCTCCCTAACGTCCCTGTCTTCGTCCAAGTAATATCTGTAGTATCTCCTACATAGAATATCTCTCCCCCATCAGGGGCAGTTAAAGTAAGAGTTCCTTTTATTTCAAACACATTATCTGATTCATCATAGACAGTTGAATCATCTAAACTAATTATTTTCACCTTTAGATTAGTTCCAATCGCATCAGGAACAGTCCAGGCAAAACTTCCATCAGTTGCTGCAACACCGCCAGCGGGAGTAATAACATTAGTATCAGGATAAGTGGTTCCTCCGTCGGTAGAGTATCTAATTTCAACATTGCCAATACTTCCATAAGCTTCCCAAGTGATATTCTTTGTTTCTCCTACCCGCCAAACTTCTCCTCCGTTGGGAGCAGTAACTATTACTCTTCCCTTAATGGTGAAATCACCAGGAGAAGTAGCATATACAGAACTGTCGTAATAATTCTCAACTTTAACTCTTGTCTGCGTCCCAATAGCATCGGGAATAGTCCATAGGTACCCATCAGTATTAGATAGAGCGGTGGCAATTGTGGAAGAATAAGTTGCGCCTCCATCTGTAGAATAATAGAGATTTACTTTATCTATTGAGCCATAAGTAGTCCAACTAATATTTTCCTGGGTTCCTACGTACCAGGTTTCTCCTCCTGTAGGTGCAGATAAAGAAAACCTCCCCTTAATAGAGAAAACGTTATCGGAAGTATCATTAATATCTGGGTCATCCATAGAAGTAATCTTTACTTTTACCTGATTTCCAATAGCATCAGGAATAAGCCAAGAATAGGAAAGTTCCCCTGAATCTACATTATCAGCAATCAAATAAGGATAACCATCTGCACCATCGTTAACAGAATATTCCAATTTTACATAACCTAAACTCTCTCCTAACCTGTCCCAAGTAATGTTTTGGTATGTTTCTACCTCCCACTCCTCTCCTCCGTTGGGAGCGGTAAGGACTAAATTTCCTTTTATAGAGAAATCGCCGTCAGATATGTCATTAACAGTAGGATCACTTACTAGTAAAACTTTCACCCGAACGCTACTGCTAATATCATCAGGAATAGTCCAAGAGTAAGGGGAACTGTCGGGAGCGATACCACTTACGATTACTTTTGTATCAGGAAAAGTTGCCCCTCCGTCAGTAGAGTAACGGAGCTCCACATTCCCTATTGTTCCTGTATATGTCCAGCTAATATCCGTAGAATCCCCCACATAGAATATTTCTCCTCCATTAGGAGCAGTTAAGGATAAAGAGCCTTTGATATAAAAATCTGCATCGGAAGTATCAAACACTCCTGCAGGGTCATCTACTAATTCAATCTTTATCCTTGCAGTATCAGTAATATCATCAGGGATAGGTGACCAGGTGTAGTTTAAATCCGAGGCCAATACCGTAGCAATGGTATTAGGAAAAGTCGTTCCACCATCAGTAGAATATTTAATATTTACATCTCCCAAAGTTCCATATTTTTGCCATTTGATAACTTGAGAGGAACCCACCGTATAGGTTTCTCCTCCGTTAGGCTCAGTAATGACAATTTTACCTTTTATTTTAAAAGGATTATCTGATTCATCATACATACTAGGATCATCTACATTACTTATCTTTACTACCACGTTATCACTTATATTGTCAGGAATGGTCCAAGGATAACTTAAGTCTGAGGCGGGAGTGGAATCAACGATAAGATTATCCACTGGGTAAGTAGAACCTCCATCAGTAGAGTACTCAATCTTTACATAGTCAATCGTCCCATTAATCTCCCAGGTAATATCATGACTCTCCCCTACACGCCATACTTCTGTTCCTGAGGTAGGAGAGGTAACTTTGATTGAAGGAACTATAGAAAATACCCCGCTTCCCCCATCAGGAGCGGTATCCATAATAACTGAATCATCGGATTTTTCTACTTTGATTTTTGTTTGATCTCCTATTGCCTCTACAGGAACTGTCCAAGTATAGGGACTACCCAATGTATAATCACTTACAATCAATGTCCAATCCACACCTGTATTAGTGGAATAATAGATGTTAACAGAATCAACAGTCCCTGTGGTTGTCCATTCTATAGATTGATCAGTCTGAGCAGGCCATACCTCTGTACCTAAATTGGGGGCAGTGATCGTTATATTTGGTCGAATCTCAAAATCGCCACTGGACGTATCGAATACAGTGGTGTCCGACTCTGCTTCAACTTTAACTCGGATAGTCTTATAAGGTAAATCAGGAATAGGATTCCAATTATACGAACCAGAACCTCCGCTTCCTACAGAAACTCCTGAAGCAATAAGATTTGGATAACCATCCGCACCACTATTGGTATCGTAATATAAAGCTACTGTTCCTAATTCTCCCGTATAATCCCAGGTAATGTACCTATCAGTATCACCTATATACCAAATTTCTCCTCCGTTGGGAGCAGTTAAAGTTAACGTTCCTTTTATTTCAAAGTCAGCATTAGAATCATCGTAATTACGTTCAGTTAAGTCTGTATCTATAATCCTTACCCTTAATTGATTACTTATTAAATTTGTAGTCCCAATCGTTGCTGGGATTGTCCAGGAATAAGAATCCGAAGCAGCGGATATTCCACTTACAATGGTCAAAGGAAAGGTAGCTCCACTATCAGTAGAAAGTAGTAAATCTACCGAGTGAGTTCCATCAGATTGAGACCCACCTGTTTCTAAAGCAGCTGCGTGCTTCCAAGTAATATCGTGGGTTTCACCCACCCGCCAGAGTTCTCCTCCATTGGGAGTTTTTAAAGTAAGGGGTGAAAGCTCCACTACAAACCAATCAGCATCAACGGCAATCTCACTTACATCAGGGTCATCGGTCCTTTCTAAAGTAAGGGTTGTTGAATCGGTAATTTCAGCCCTGACCATGTAGTTATGTAAATTCTCACAACTGGTTGATGCCCCCCCTGCAACTGAAACTATAGGAAAAGAACGGGCAGGGTCCACAGAATTTATGGTAATGGCTTTTGTAAAATCGGTAGCTAAAAAACTTGTGGTTCCTTTCTGTACGTAACTTGAACTGTCAGTAAGTTCAATTAGATACCAAGCAATATATACCTCATCCTCATTTAAAGTTCCTGCTAAGCCCCGTGTAAATGTTAAAGTATTTGCATCGGTAATAGTCCCTCTTACCATCATTTGGGCGTCGATACCATCAATAGTATTAGTGACATCTCCTCCAGTATAATTGAAGATAAGGAATGCTTTATTGATATCTGTAATAGGTGTGGGTAGAGTAACCGTTGCGGTAGTTGCATCACCAGGTATAGTTACCTCCCCTTTTTGAACAGTAGCATCGGTAAGAATCTCTA
Organism: Candidatus Omnitrophota bacterium; assembly: GCA_003644405.1. Lineage (GTDB taxonomy): Bacteria > Omnitrophota > Gorgyraeia > Duberdicusellales > 4484-171 > B7-G16. Next base: position 5,356 of record QNCE01000071.1, read on the forward strand.
CTACTTGCCAGGCTACAGTTACACTTGCTGCGGTAGTAACCTGCTTCCCTGCGGTTAAATGTTTTCTTTCAATATGAAGAGTGCTATTATCAGGAAAGGTTGCTTTAAACATAACAGCTTCAGTTTCATCAGTAAACCACTCCGTTGATTTAACAGATAAAATAGGAAAATAAGAACTACCTTGAAGTGTGGGCAAACTGATATTTTTTACATAAGTATCATTGGCAAAAGTGGTAATTCCGCTATACACATTAACACCATCATTGAACTCTACTGCGCAAGCACTAACTTTAGCATTAAAAGTACCTTTATCTGAATCCCTCACACGTTCAAAATTAACTGTTTGATCATCTTCAAAATTAACTTGAAATAAACCCATACCCTCACCACCATCTACCCGTACACCAGCCTGAACACTTGACTCATGGAGATCGTCAGACTGCGTACTGGAAATAAGAAAGGTAGTATTTAAATCGACAGGATTAGGAAGCGTATTTTGAATAGTAGTATCATAAGGGCCAAAGGTAGCTGTAGTGGCCTGAGTTCTTTCTATTTGAGCGGTATTTGCATAAAAAGGAAATAAGAACAAACCTACTATTAAACTTGTAATTATAACCAAATTGCTCTTAATTTGACTCATCTTATTTTACTCCCTTCAAAAGTAACTCGGGTTTTCTTACTGCTGGCTTAATAAAACTAATTGTCTTTACCTTCCGGAAAGATCTTACTTTTTCTTTATACTCTTTAGTAATTTCCTCGTATTGAACTCTTATAAAATCCCCTACTTTAAGCTCTTCTAAGCTTTCTTTGTGGATAAGTCTAACGTTGTCTTTATCTAAAGGGAACCATATTTCATACTCAACGCCCTTTTCTCTCTCCCGTTGATAAACAATACTTATATAATCTTTGCCAATCGCACTTATTTCTCCCTGTATTTCTTTTATCTCTCTAGTAATTTTAACTTCGTCTTCTTTCGCTTCTACACAATTAACAACAATTACCATACTCAAAATGAAAACTAAAATTTCAATAAGATAAAACTGTTTAAAATGAATTCTTTTCATTTTGCCTTCCCCCTTGCTTCTTTTTTTCTATACCTTACACTTATAAATGAGAAATCCTGTGTTTGACCTTGCGTACACAGACTTAAAATTCCCTGCATTTTATCTTTCTCCAATTCTCCCCGCCAGGAAAGAGAAGTGTCCCCTTTTGTCTGGATAGTTTCCCAAACTATTTTATTCCCTTCCTCTGCTACTGAGTAATTAGTGGGCTTAAAACCCTGTTGGAAGAATTTTGCGGAGATAAATTTACCATTTTTAAAAGTGAGAGTATCTGTAAAACTATCACCTTTGTAAGTGAGAGGTGTTACTTTTATCCCCCACTCCGTATTATC
>QNCE01000072.1 GCA_003644405.1 Candidatus Omnitrophota bacterium
TGACTGATTACCATAGGCAAATTCCTCCTTTAGTATATGGGTAAAGAGTTAGAAACAGTTATAGGGTTGGAAGTTCATGTTCAGTTGGATACAAAATCAAAAATTTTCTGTAGCTGTTCTACTGGCTTCGGTGCCCTCCCTAATACTAATATCTGCCCAGTATGTTGTGGATATCCGGGCGTTCTACCTGTACTAAATAAGAAAGCTTTATTTCTAGCATTAAGGGTTTGCTTAGCTTTAAACTGTAGGGTAAATAGAAGGATATACTTTGAAAGAAAAAATTATTTTTATCCTGATTTACCAAAGAACTATCAGATTTCTCAATACGCTCTCCCTCTCGGTGAAGACGGATTTCTTTTGATTCCTTCAGGAAGAGAAATAAGAATAAAGAGAGTACATTTAGAGGAAGACGCAGGAAAGCTCATTCACAGAAAAGACTACTCCTTAGTTGATTTTAATCGCGCTGGCATTCCTCTCCTGGAAATAGTAAGCTACCCTGATATAAATAGTCCTCAAGAAGCATTTGATTACCTAACTCAACTTAAGCTTACCCTTCAATATATAGGAGCATCTACTTGCGATATGGAGAAAGGATATTTACGTTGCGACGCTAATATATCTCTAAGAAAGAAAGGGGAGAGTAAGCTGGGCACAAAGGTCGAACTTAAAAACATGAATACATTTAGAGGAGTAAGAGATGCTTTAGAGTATGAGGTAAAGCGCCAGACTAAAATCATAGAGAAAGGAGATAAGATTTATCAAGAGACAAGATTATGGGATTCCTCTCAAGGTAAGACTTTTTCTATGCGAAGAAAAGAAGAAGCCCATGACTATAGATATTTTCCTGAACCTGATTTAGTAGATTTTAAAATAGAAGAAGAGTGGTTGGAGAAAGAACGTTCTTTAATAGGAGAGCTCCCTTTAACAAGAAAAAAAAGAATACTTAAAGATTATCAACTACAAGAAGGAGAAGCTGAGGTAGTTGTATCCTCTAAATGGTTAGCTGATTTTTTCGAAGAGGCTTGTGTCTACTTTAAGGATTATAAAAAAATTGCTAGTTGGTTAATAGGTCCTTTTCTAGAAATTTTCTATGCTGAGGGAGGTGATTGGGATAAAGTAAAGGTTACTCCTAAGAATTTTTCTAAAGTGGTGAGATACTTTTCTACAGGAAAACTAAATAATTTGGGAGCGAAAAAGGTTCTTGCTAAGATCTTTACTACTAATGCTGATGTAGATAAAGTTATAGAGGAAGAAGGGTTGGTTCAGGTTTCTTGCGAGGAAGAGTTGACTAAATTTGTAGATGAAGCAATTGTTGCTAATCCTAACCCAGTAAACGATTACCTTAAAGGGAAACAACAAGCAGTGATGTTTTTAGTGGGGTGGGTGATGAAAAAAAGTAGAGGAAAAGCGAATCCCAAGGTAGTTAGAGAAATATTAGAGAAAAAATTGAGAGAAAAAGGAGGAAAGGATGGTTAGGAAATTTTTTACCCTTTTACTAGTGGGACTTTTTTGTTTCTCTTGTAATTTAAGTTTTTCTTCTGAGGAAAAGGCAAAAGATGAGCTGTATAGAGAATTGGATTTGTTAGGAGAGGCACTCTCTATTGTGAGTAAAAAATATGTAGAGGAGAAACCTTTAAAAGATTTAATATATGGAGCAATAGAGGGGGTGGCTTCATCCTTAGACTCTTATAGTCAATTTTTAAAACCTGAGGATTATAAAGAGCTTCTTGTAGAGACAGAGGGAAAGTTTGGAGGATTAGGTATTGAAATAACTATAAGAGATGGTTTACTTACTGTTGTCTCTCCCTTAGAGGATACACCTGCGTTTAAAGCAGGACTGAGGGCAGGAGATATTATTGTAAAGATAAATGGAGAGATAACTAAAGGGATTACCTTAAATGAAGCAGTAAAAAGATTAAGAGGCCAGCCAGGCACACAGGTGAAGTTAACTATTCTGAAAGAGAAAACAAAGCAAATTGAGGAAGTTACTATTACTCGGGATATAATAAAGATCCAAGATATAAAGAGGGCCTTAATCCTTGAAGATGGTATAGCTTACTTAAAACTTAGTGAATTTCGAGAAAACACTGCTAAAGAGTTAGACCAAGCTTTAAAAGATTTAGAAAAGAAAGGAATGGAGGCTTTAATTCTGGACTTAAGGAATAACCCAGGAGGCCTTCTTGTTTCTGCGGTGGAGGTAGCAAGTAGATTTTTACCTAAAGAGAAAGTTATTGTTTCTACAAAGTCACGCAATGCCGAAACTTTAGTTTATAAATCACTATCTTCTTCATCAAAATATTTAGATATACCTATGGTAGTTTTGATAAACCGAGGAAGCGCTTCAGGGAGTGAAATAGTGGCTGCTGCTTTAAGGGAAAATAAGAGAGCTATACTTATAGGAGAAAAAAGTTTTGGCAAGGCTAGTGTGCAAAGTGTGTTACCTCTTAGTGATGGCTCTGCTTTAAGAATTACTACGGCAAAGTATTATACGCCTGAAGGAAAAAGTATCCATCAAAATGGGGTTGAACCTGATATTGTGGTTACTAAAGAAGTAAGTGATCAACCTGAGCAGGAGGATGTTTTTGAGAGAATTAAAGAAGAGAGAAGTAAAGAGTTCGATTATAAAAAAGATTATCAACTTGTAAGAGCGATAGATTTAGTGAAAGGGCTTTTGGTACTTTCTCATAAAGAATAGAATGCACGCTTTAGGAATAGAAACTTCCTGTGATGAGACTTCCTGTGCGATTGTAAAGGGAAGAAAGGTTGTTGCTAATTTCACTGTTTCCTCCCTGAGATATCATAAAAGGTACGGAGGCATAGTTCCAGAAATTGCCACCCGCAATCATCTAAAATTTATAGATAAAGTTTCCCTTTTGGCGATTAGGAAGGCAAAGATAGATTTTAAAGATATAAAAGTTATAGGAGCAACTTATAAGCCTGGTCTTTTAGGAGCTCTTTTGGTAGGGGTAAATTTTGCCAAAGCTCTTAGCTTAGCTTTAGGTAAACCATTCTTAGGAATAAATCATCTTCATGCTCATCTCTTTTCTCCTTTTTTGGACAATCGAATACCTTTCCCTTTCCCTTTTATAGGATTGGTAGCCAGTGGAGGACATACAGAAATTTTTTTAGTAAAAGATTTTACTCAGATAAAACTGCTGGGTAGGACTACCGACGATGCTTGCGGGGAGGCTTTTGATAAAGTAGCAAGAGCTTTTGGATTAGGATATCCGGGAGGTGTCTACATAGATAAGATTTACTCCCCTGATTTCAAAGAGAGTTTTTCTTTTAGATGTGGAAGAAAAGGTTTTAATTTCAGTTTTAGTGGAGTAAAAACAGCGGTAATCTATAAAAAAAGTGAACTGGAGAAGGAAAAAAAAATAGACAGAGGCACAAAGATCAAAATTCTTTCTTCCTTTCAGGAGAGTGTGGTAAAAACACTAGTAGAAGGGATTGAAGAGGCAGCAACAAAGTTAGGAATTAGAAATATTGTCTGTGGTGGAGGAGTTGTGGCTAACCGTCGACTTAGAGAGTTATTGAAAGATTTAGAGAAGCAAAAAAAATTTAAAATATTTTTACCTTCCTTAGCTTATACAACTGATAACGCAGCTATGGTTGCAGGACTCGCCTTTTACTTGTATAATAAAAGAGGAAAGGTAAGTAACTTTAACCTAGAAGTAGAAGCAAATTAAAATGTTAAATAACTCTCAGATAGTGTGGCGGCTAATCTTGGCTTTCTTTTTAGGAAGTATTATTGGATTGGAGAGAGAAAAGAAAGGAAGGAGTGCTGGGTTTCGTACCCATATTCTTGTTTGTACCTCTTCCTGTTTAATTATGCTTGTTTCTCTCTATATGTATGAGCTCTTTAGAGATAAAATATCTTTAGATCCTGCACGAATAGCTGCAGGTGTAGTAACCGGTGTGGGTTTTTTAGGAGCAGGTGCGATTATCCGTAGTTCTAAAGCAGTGAGAGGACTTACTACTGCTGCTAGTGTGTGGGTAAGTGCAGCTATTGGATTGGCAGTAGGATGTGGGTTCTATGTAGGAGCAATTTTAACTACTGGCATAGCTTTCTTAGCCTTAGCTTTTCTTAAGGTTGTTGAAAATAAGTGGGAGAAGTAAATTTAAGAGGAGGTGGAAATAAATGGTTAGGAGAAGAGATGAAGAGAGAGTTTTAGATGTAAATGCTACCATGCAGGGAAGTTTGGTATTTTCTGATCCTGTGAATTTAAGGATAAATGGTAAATTTGAAGGAACCCTTAAGGCAAAAGGTAACTTGATCATTGGAGAGAGAGCAACTGTATTTGCCGAAATTGAAGGAGAAAATATTGTCATTTCCGGATTAGTAAGAGGGAAGATAAAATCTACTCAACTAGTGGCCCTTTCTTCAACTGCTAATGTTTATGCAGATATTCATACGCCTAAGATATCTATTGAAGAAGGAGCAACTTTTAATGGTAAGTGCACAATGACAGGAGAAAAATTATCATTAGAGGAAGTAGCGGATTTTCTTTCTGTGGATAGGGAGAAAGTGATAGAGTGGGTAAATAGCGGTAGGATACCTGCACAAAAGGAAGGCAACGGCTACATCTTTGATAGAAGAGAAGTAGAGTTATGGGTGGAACAGAATCGTTAGAAAAAAAGCTTCTTACTACGAGAGAAGTTTCTCAAATTTTGGGAATCCTAGAGAAGGAGGTGATAGAGTTAGCTCAGGAAGGTAAGCTTCCTCATTATAAGGTAGCAGGAGAATTTTTACGATTCAAAAAAGAGGATATTTTAAAGGTAAAGAAAGAAATTCAGAAAAAGTTTAAAGTAGAACAAAGGTACCCTTCATGGAAAGAAAAAGTCAGTGATTTTTTTTACTTCAATGATTTTTATATCATCTCTGGAGTAATAATCGTAATTCTTCTGTGGTTAATATTTAAGGGTTAATGATCGAGAGATTTTGCGAACTGGATTTTGCCAAAGTTGATATAGAAAGAGAAGAAAAGGTTTTTCAGAGATAATCTATGCTCCTTATAAGACCATTCCTCAACTTAAGAAAATAATAACTACTCTAAAAATATTTTTCTTTCGTTTTTGGGAGGTTTATTTTAGATTAAGGAGAGTTTAAAATTTTATTTTAAAGATATATTGAACTTTATCATTGCTAAACTCTGGTTTCCCTTTTATTTTAAAGAATTGTACTTTAGCTTTCTCTTTTACCCAGTCTTCCACTTCTTTAGCTTTAAAGTAGGGGTAAAATATATCTACTCCTAACATTTTCTCCCACACTTTCCTCAATCTTTTTTTTTCTTTATCCTTATCTATAACTTCGGCATAAGCAGGGGTATTTATCCAAGTTAGAAAAGGAGAGATTGGTGTAGTTTCTTTATGGATAAGAGAGCCTTCTTGAGGGACTTTTTCTAAGTAGAATTTTTCCTTCTCTGTTGCAGAAAGTAGTTCTTGGGAGAAACCTCTTTTTCCAGGAAAGGTGAATCCTCCTACCACCACTAAAAGGAGTAAAAATCCTACTTTTCTCTTTTTATATTTTCTCATGCTCCCTCTATTTAATTATACCACATTTTACCACAAAAAATTACCTTACAAGGAAAAAAACACATTTGTATCTCTATTATAGCGCCCAAATAGTTACCTGCTAATCGCTAAAAAAGATGGAGATTAATTCTTTTATAAAATTTGCTCCTGCGGTTATACTTTTTTCCACTCCCTCTACAATCCCTTTTACTTCCTCTCCTGGAGCACGCCAGATGGCAAATAATCTGTAACGTAAAAGGCCTCGCTTTTCAGGTTTTTCTCTGCCCCACACCTCATAAGAGTAAGCTTTTTTAATATTTTTTGGCCCCTTAATTAGCACCCCGTATAAAGGTGAGAAAGTAAATTCTACTAAGTTTTTCCCCATATTTATAAGATGGTGTCTTATAGAATAGGAGAAGGAGGTTAAGGGAGAAAGGAGAAGCCACGCTATGAATACACCCAGAGTTATTTTTTTACTCATAACTCTCCTTTACTTTTTCAATAAGTCTCTTTTTATCTTTAAGTTGGAGGATGAATTTCTTAAGCAAGGCTTTCCCACGATAAGGCCAGAAGCCAAACTTTTTTGCTTCCTGATATGCTTCTTTAGGAGTCCAATTATATACAGCTACTCTATAGAGAGCAACCATTGCTCCTGTTCTGTCTCTGCCACTCTCGCAGTGGACAAACACCGGTTGATTTTCTTTGTTTATAACTATCTCTAAAAATTTGATAATTTGTTCATCAGTAGGTTGACTATACACGCTCATAGGGATGTGATAGAAATTCATACCCAGTTTTTTAGTAAATTCCCTCTCCCATTTTAATTTATCGTTTTCCCCTCTTAAGTTGATTATTGTTTTTACTCCCAGAGATTTTAATACTTTTAAACCTTCTTGAGTAGGTTGTCCTCCCCTTAAGAGAGCTTGGTCTATCTGATGAAAATTAGGAATTGCTACGAAAGGATCACTAATATAAGTTAGATAACTACACCCACAGAAAGAGAGTAAAATTATCTTCCAGAAAATTCTTTTCATTTCTTTATTATACCACTTTTATTACATAGCCAAGGAATGATTTTCAAAAAATATTTTAA
>QNCE01000073.1 GCA_003644405.1 Candidatus Omnitrophota bacterium
AAAAACTTAATAGAGACTGAATTTATAGAAAAAAGAACCCCTATTTTAGAGCCGGTAAAATCAAGGAAAGGAAGATATTATCTTAAAGATAATTTTTTAAAATTTTGGTTCAGATTTATTTATCCCAATCTTACTTTTATTGAGGAAGGGGTATTCTCTGCTGGAGAGATAAAAAAAGAATACAATCAATATTTAGGGTATGTTTTTGAGAAAATATCGATGGGTTTTCTTATTGAGAAAAGAAAATACTTACCTTTTGAATTTATAAAAATCGGTAAACAATGGGGAAAAGAGAAAGGAACTTCTTATGAGATTGATATAGTCGCAACAGGTAAAAATGAAATAGGTTTTTTTGAATGTAAATGGAAAGAATTAAAAAATAATGAAGCGGAAAATATTTTGGTAAAGTTAAAAGAAAAGACAGAGGTTATAAAGAAAAATTTCAAAAAGAAGTTTTGGGGTCTTATAGCAAAAAGAGTAGAGAATAAAAAAATATTGAGAAGAAGAGGATTTTTAGTATATGACCTTGAGGATTTTGAATTCTAAACTATTCTCTTTCCTTAAGTTGACAAAATAAGCAATGCTTGATACAAACCTGAAGTAGATTACAAACCCGAGGTATGATACCAAATCAAATAATTCTTGCAAATTGAATCGTTATATAATAATTTTATAGCTGAAATGATTAAAAAACACTTCTTGCTAAAACACAAAAATCTTTTAAGGAAAAAATACCAGGGAAGATATATAGCAGTGGTAGATGATAAAATTGTATCTTCAGGTAAAGATAGATTAAGAGTTTACAGAGAAGCTTCTAAAAAAGCTCCTCCAAATAAAAAAATAAGCATTCTTTATTTTCCCCTTAAAAAAGAAACACTTTCTGCTTTATGAAAATTCCTTATTTAGAGGTAGCTAACATAAGCTTCTTGTAAGATTTAATAACAAAAAATTCATTGCCCAAATAGGCTTTTCCTTAAAATTAGGTGTTGGCTTTAATCTTTTAGGAAGAAGAGCTTTCTTTGATAGATTTCAATTTTGCTTTAATGATAAAAAGAGATTCTTAACAATCACTCCTTTAATTTAAAATATCTTATTTACAGTTACAATAATTACAAACCTGACGTGTAATGGAAACAATGCAGCAGAAAGAGTAATTCTTCATCTAACAGGGTGTTCTGTAAAAACGCCTCTTTAAAAAGGTAAAAATTAGCATCCCTATCCCTAACATCCCAAATGTTCCTGGTTCAGGAACAATATTTATAGGATAATCTTCGCATTCTCCCTGAGTATAATTCCCTATTGGCTTCATCCCCCAATACCTACTTATTCTTGCCCGAAGCCAGGTAGTTCCTACTTTTGCATCAGAAGGTACAACAAATCTCTTTACAACTACTTCTCGAAGATACTCACCCGGGGCAAGATTTTTTACATATCGGTGCCAGTAATTTTTTGGAGGCTGAAGGAGAAGAGACTCTTTATCTTCCCAACTCCCACTTTGATTCCAATCAATCCAAATTCTAACATACTGATTCCAACTCTTGGGAGTTTGAGTAGGATTATAAGCTACAGCCGTAAAAGTCAAAGTAAACTCTTTGCCAGGAACCAAATTATAAGAAGATAGAATAATCCCATCATCGTAGGTATCCTGCCAACCCACTCCTTTATAAGAAGATTCCTTGCTTACACCTTCTCCTAACCAGTCATAATCTTGTATATTATGGGAAGCTATACCATAAGGAGGGTAAGGGGCGTCTCCATAATCGGTATTTGTAGATGAAGTTGCAGGGTAGATTTGATAATAAGGATCATCAAAGGAATTATAAGAAGTATTGCGTAGCTAACTTCACTAGAAGAAGTAATAATATCTTGGTTTCCGCTTGAACCCCCTCCAGAGGAGCCCAAACTCAATCCACCACCAAGTGCTCCTAAAATTGCCAACAGCCAATATAAAAAATTCATAATTTACCTCCTCTTACGCCATACGCAATACGCATTATGTAGCACTAATATTATATTTTTTCATCAAATCGTAAAGGGTTGGCCTTGTTATTCCCAACATCTTTGCTGCTAAACTAACATTTCCTCGTGCCTCTTCTAAAGCTTCTTTGATAAGTTTTGTCTCTATATTTTTTCGAATTTCTTTTAAAGAAAACTTCCCCAAATCCTTATCCAATTCCTCTCTACTAAAACCTAATTCAAATGGCCCAATAAGAGAATTTTCAGTCAAGATCACTGCCCTACGCACTCTATTTTCCATCTCTCTTACATTACCTGGCCAGGAATAGTTTAACATTAACTCTTTTGCCTGCTTTGTAAATCCTTTAATTCTTTCTCCTCCTGCCTCTTTTTTATATTTATTCAAAAAATAATTTGCCAAAAGTAAAATATCCTCTCCTCGCTCTCTTAAAGGAGGAAGATTAATGTTTATTACACTCAACCTATAATACAAATCTTCACGAAATTTGCCTTCCTTAATCCTTTCTTTTAACTCCTGGTTTGTGGCAGCAATTATTCTTACATCAAGTTCTATAGGGGTATTTGAGCCTACACGTTCAATAACTTTCTCCTGCAAGAATCTTAAAATCTTTACCTGCAAAGATAAACTCATCTCTCCAATCTCATCTAAAAATACTGTGCCTTTATCAGCTACCTCTAATTTTCCCTTCTTCTGGGTATAAGCATCAGTAAAAGCACCCTTCTCATGACCAAATAGCTCGCTCTCTAAGAGAGTTTCTGGAATTGCTCCACAGTTAATCACTACAAAAGGGTAATTCTTGCGGGGACTTAAACTATGAATTGCTCTGGCTACCAATTCCTTACCCGTGCCACTTTCTCCACTAATAAGAACAGTTGCATCAGAAGGGGCTATGCGTCTTATTAGTCTAAAAATCTCTCTCATCTGAAGGGAATCTCCTATCATATCCTCAAATTTAATCCTATTCTCTAACTCTTGAGATAATCTTAAATTTTCTTTTTCTAGATTTTGAATGTAAGAAGCCCTCTTAAGAATAATCTTTAGCTCTTCAACATCTATAGGTTTAGTATAATAATCAAAAGCGCCTTTCCTTATAGCCTCTAAAGCAATGTCTTTTGCATCGTTTCCTGTAATCATAATTACCTTTATAAGAGGGTCGGCTGCTTTTATCTCATCTAAAATGTTTATTCCTTCCTTATCCCAAAGATTAGAACTATCTAAATTTACATCCAATGCTACCAATAGAGGTTTCTCTTGGTGTAAGAGAGTTAGAGCTTGCTCCTTAGAAGAAGCCAAAATAACTTGATACTCATCCTCTAGTGCCCACTTTAATTGTTTAAGAATACCAATATCATCATCGACAACCAGTATCTTAGTCATTTATCCTCCATCAAAATAGAATACGAATATATAGCAGTAATTCTCATTTTGAAATAAATAATTCTATCTTAGAAAGAGGTAATTTAATTTTAAATGTGGTACCTTTATTAATTTCACTTTCTACTTCAATATCCCCTTGATGAGCTTGAATGATCGTTTTACATTGGTAAAGCCCAATACCTAACCCTTTTTCTTTAGTAGAGTTAAATGGCTTAAAGAGTCTATTTTTTATAAAATCATTGGACATCCCGCATCCTGTATCTTTGATATATAGATAGGCGTATCCGTCTCTAGACTCTGCACTTATCTTAAGAGGCCCTTTACCATTCATTGCCTCTAAAGCATTGAGCAAAAGATTTAAGATAACTTTATAAATATAGTAACTATCCGCATAAACCCTTATTGAATCTTCTATATCTATAGAAAGGTCTATGTTCTTTAACCTCTCTCTACCCAAATCTTTTATTACCTCCTCTACTATCTTACTAAGACTGCTATCCTTTCTATGCATCAGGAGTTCTCCTCTTAACATCTTAAATTCATTCATCAACCGTTTCATCTTCTGGATAGTATTTTCTAAAGTAACAATTGCATCTTCTCTAAAAGAAGGATTATTAAACTTATCTTTATTAGCGATCAAAAGACTTAAGTTGTTAATATAATTTTTAACATCATGGATAACAAAAGATGATATTTTATAAATCGATTCTTTCTTCTCTGCTTCTCTTAACTTTTGATAAGCCCAGCAGTTTAAAATCACACTAGAAGCTTGTAGAGATAATATTTTTAACAATTCTTTATCAAAAAAAGTTAATTCCTTATCATTAAGATTACACGCTATTACCCCTATAATCCTCTTTTCTCCATACAATGGAGAAATTACATTCACTTTATTTTCCTTAAAAAATTTATAAGCATTGCGATATTTACTTTCAGAATCGTTATTCATCAATTCTTCTAAACTCAAAGGCTCTCCATACATCAATAACCATTCTAAAAATTCCTTACTAAATGGTGGCTCCCCATCGAAAATAAAAATATTTACGCTAGAGACACCCATAATTTTGGAGATAGCTTCTTTAATTTTCCTCTTTATGCTCTCTATATCGGTAACCAGAGAAATCTTATAGGTAAACTCTTCCCACATCTTTTGCCAATCATATTTTTGACGAGTAAGATGCTTCAATAGAAATTGTTTTATGCGTTGTTTAAACGATGAAGAAAATATCAAAAACAGAAAAACAAAGAATACAAAGAGAGTGGTAAGGAAAGCAAACAAGGTATTTAAATTTCCTCCAAAGGCATGAAATAATTTGATAAAAGCTCCTACGAAGAAAAGATATCCTCCAATGAGAAATAGTGTTAAAGAGGTATGAACTGCGCTATCTTCTCTTATCCCTTGAGGATAAAAACCATCTTTAGAAGAAAAGAGAAATATTATGCCACCTAAAAGAACAGCCAAAGAGGAATTGACAAAGATCTTTATATTAATATATCCGAAGAGAACAGCATAAGTAGATAAAAGAATGTAAGGTGCAAGAAGAAATAAGCTACTTACCAACAATAACTTATTGGATTTACTCTTAAGATAATAGGCGCTTCTTTCTAAATTGGAAATAGCTAAACTAAGATCGAAAACTACTAAGACAAAGAAATATCGTGCTAATTTAGAAAGATAACTACCTCCGCCTATCTCAATAAAAGGCTTAATCCACCAGATAAGGAAGAAGAATAACGAGAAAATACCTAATAGAGGTGAAAAGATACTTCTGCTAAGAATGTATGATTTGGGAGGCAAGAAAGATATACTTGCTATTAGCCAGAAGATTATTGTTAAACAGAACCCCAATCCTAAAATCCTCGCTGTGAGAGCGAAATTGAAAATATAAGAAAACTTGGCTATCTCTAAAATTACAATTCCCCAGATGGATAAAGCTATAAGAAGATTTGTAATATGCTTGCGTCTGAAGAGATTAAGGGTAGAAAACCCTAAAAGGAAAATAGAAATTATAGAGATTATGGGGAAAATAGTTAAATTATACATCTCAATAAATTTTTAAAAATTTGCCTTTTCCCATCTTACATCAAACCTTTTCCCCAAAAACTTAAAAAATCCCTTCAATGCTGCTATATTCAAAATACAAAATGTATAGGGGAACAACAAAAAGCCACCTCTTACATTAAACTTTTCTGCTAAAAAACCAAAGATTGCCCCGGAATAAAAAAGAAGCTGTAAAACAAAGAATAAATTGTAAGGATAAACATTCTTTAAAAATAAATTTAAAACAAAAAGAATTATCAAGAAGAAAAAAGCAACAGCCCTTAGGAATTTATGAGAAAAAAACTGAAAAGCTACTTTGCCTCTTAAAGGATTAAGTAATTTTTTAAACTGAAAGAATAGTTGAAAATTTCCTGCTAAAGTCCTTGTCTTTCTTTTAAATTCTTCTTTTGAGGTAGAAACTATTCTATCGTAAGCGACCGCTTCTGAATCAAAAATTACTCTAAACCCTTGCTCTACAACTTTTAAAGGGATAAAAACATCATCAAGAATGGTATTTTGAGGAGGCGGAGTGAACAGGTCTTTACGAATAGCATAAATTGCTCCTGTTGCCCCTATTGCAGAAGAAATTCTACTTTCCATTTTTCTCATCCATTTCTCATATCGCCAATAGAAACCAATACCTTTACTTACTGAGGCTTTATCTTCATCTACAAACACTAACTCTCCACTCACACACCCCACCTTCTCATCAGCAAAATTTGCCACCAGATTCCTTAAAGCATCTTTTTTAAAAATCTGACGTGCATCAGAAAACACAATTATTTCTCCTTCAGCCTGAGGGACAATTTCATTCAATAAACTAACCTTCCCCCGCCTTTCCTTAGAAATCACCGCCCTATATTCTACTTGTGACCCTGTGACTTTGTGACCTTGTGACTTTGTAACTGACATCATAAAGATACAAATCTTTATCTGAACTAACTACATTGTGATATGTTAAAACTATCCTTCTCATCTAATATTTCCTTTTTGTTCTTCTAACCTAACTTCACATTTAGCTTTCTTATGTGTCAAGTCACAAAAAGCATTCATCTGCTATCTTTATAAAGACATATAAAAAGTTAAAAAATCTCCTTTTCTATATATTC
>QNCE01000074.1 GCA_003644405.1 Candidatus Omnitrophota bacterium
GTAAATCCTGCTGCTCCGCCGTCTCTTACACAAGCTTCCTTTTCTGATATTTTTCTCAATATATTAGCAATCTCCTTTGCTGCTGCTTCCTTAACATCTTTAACAAAACGTCTATCATGAATATTTAACCCTTCTCCATTCATTATCTTGTTAAGAAAAAGTAACACTTCTTTCTTTCTAAATAATCTTCCTGTATCACTCATCGCCTCATTTAATTTTAATACATCAAGGGCAACTTGAAGCTTAGAATTACTCTCTCTTTCTCCTCCATCACAGGTATCTCTAACTATTTCCTTAATTAAAATGGTAAACAGTTTATCAGAATATTCTTTTTTCTCTTTTATCACTGAAACGGCTGCCTTCCCTCCATCATTTGGCTCTTCAAATTTCTTCAAACCAGTATCAGATTTAGTCTCATCGGTATTAGAAATATACTCTGTTGGTCCAAGAAGAGAATTTCCCTCTTTAAGTAACTCGCGAGAACGTAGAGATACCTTTATCTCTGCTATTTCATTTTCTGTCAATAAAATACCTAAACTCTCTATTAAATCCTTTATCTGTTTTATCTTCTCTTCTAAGGGTGAAGAACCGACTTCTTTTCTATGAATTCCGCTCATTTTATTAATAGCCTTGTTCTCACTCCATAAAACCAAACCCGGCTTGCCAAACGTTCCTTTTATCCGTGAACTTAATCTTGCCCTAAGCTTCTTTGATTCTTCTAATTCCTTTAATAACTTATTTAATTCTTTATCTAAACATCTTACTGTATTAATGATGTCAGTTTTCGCCGGCAACTCCTTTCCTTTAGTAAATAATCTAAGCATCTCCAAAAGTATAGGAATACGTTTGCCTTCATACTGCATACTGCTTAATACTGTCCATCCCGAATTATCAAAATTGGTATCCTCGCCTTTACTTGAAGAAAAAGATATTAAAGAAAGTGATTTCTCCTCAATTGAACCAGAAGGTAAAGCAGGTAAATTTGTATTAGCTTCTAATCTTATATCTTTTAAATACTTATCTAACACTTCAGCATCAATTCTTGCTCTTTGGTGCACATCTTTTATCTTTTTAATTTCTTCTCTTATTACCTCTCCAGGATATCCTCTATTTATTAGATATCTAATATATTCAGCTTGGATAAAAGAAACAGCCCCAGTAGGATATTTATTGCCTCTCCCCAATTTACTAAACTCTATTTCTGCCTTTTTTGCCTCATTAATTACCTCCTCCATACAGCTAACTTCCATCCACTTACCTGCGTTAACAACCCCATCTAATAATATCTCAAGATTCATACATCTACCTAAAATATTATTTTCACTAAGAATCGCTCCCAATATTTTTCTAAATAATCCATCTGCCTCTTCTTTCTTCCCAGCGGCGGCAAGAAGATTAGCCTGCTTGCATAAATAAGGAATCCCTTTCTTCTCTTCAGATTCAGTAGATGGCCCCTCAACTTTCTTCTTTTTCTCTTTGCTTTTAGACAACGCGCGATAAACCTCAAGTCTATCAAAAACTTGTATAAGCCGACTTATACCAAATTCTTTTCCTAAAGAGAAAGCAAAAGGGAGAATTATATGCAAAAGTTCTTCGGTTGTAGATTTACTATACATCTCTAAAACTAAATTCAATAAATATTGTTTCTCTACTTGTGTATTGACTTCTTTAGAAACTCTCAATAATCTATCTAAAGTAGGTAGACTACTCCGATCTCCATAGGACATCAAACGAAGAGCTTTAAAAATTAATCTTCTTGCCTGCATAGTAAATCCCTGCTCAGATAGAGTCTCAGCGATAGAGATGCAAGCTTCTATCTTTTTATTAGGCTCACACTTACACATAAAAGAAGGGTCAGACTCAATGCCATGCCTCATAAAAATCCAATCAAGATCATTAATGCTTTCTTTTATAATCTTAGCTACAAAAATAATTCGCTTAAATACTTCTTCATCAATTTCAGGCTCAGGTAAATCTTTATCTTCTAAAACAACCAAACTCTTTTCTTTTAATCCATTAGCTACTTTTTTGACCTCTTGCAAAGCTATACTACTAATATCCCTGATATAACTCTTAGAATCTTTCCTCAGTCTCTCTAATTCTGCAATGATTTTTTTCCTAAAATCTTCTTTATTAACTTCAGAGACAACTCTAATACTTAAAGAAAGCCCTAAACTTCTGATATCCCAGCTGGGAGATTTAAGCATTTCTGAAATTGAATCTATGGCTTGAACTAAATAGCCCTCCTCTAATAATCTCAATACCACGGAGTGAAAACAGAGATAAGGCATAATATTACCTGTTTCCATTAATGAAATGGGAGTAAATTCTGGAAAAGAACCGTATCTCTTTATTTCTTTTTTAGTTATTTGGTATATTGTTGGAAGCTCTTTCTTTTTTGCCCGAGAAATTGCTTTAATTACTTCATCTAATCTTGCAGTAAGTTTCTCTCCCCACTCATTTAACTTAGAATAATCTATAGTCTCTCCTCCTCCATCCCGAGAAACTTCTTTGATGGATTTCTCTGTTGATGTGATTCTATCACTATAAGGAGAATTAGTATCAGAAATATACTCTGTTGGTCCAAGAAGAGAATTTCCCTCTTTAAGTAACTCGCGAGAACGTAGAGATACCTTTATCTCTGCTATTTCATTTTCTGTCAATAAAATACCTAAAGCTCTTATTGAATCTTCTACTTGTCTTATTTTATCTTTTAAAGACAAGCTCTCTTCTTCTCTCTTAGTGCCTTCTGCTTCAATAATATCCCCTGCCTTCTCTCTCACAATTAAACCTCTCTCAGCAGAAATCTTCTTCCCCTTAATTATATCCCCTATCCATCTCCTAACTCTCTTGAATTTCTTTGAATCTTCTAACTCCTTTAGCTCTCTATCCAAAAATATTACTGCGCCGATGATATCTGTTTTCGATAATTTTTCCCCAAGTAACCTAAACATTTCTAAAAGTACAGGAATACGTTCACCTCTGTGAAGCATACTGCTTAACACTGACCATCCAGAGTAAAAATCATAACCTCCTCCTTTACCCGAAGGAAAAGTTATCGATGAAGATATTGACGAAGCTTCTAAAATATTACCAGTTGATAAAGAAGGTAAACCTTTTGTTTCTCCCTTAGTGCTCACTCTTACCATATTTCTAAGATAACCCGTTAATATCTCAGCATAAAGATGTGCCCTCACATGTATATCTTCAATCCTTCTAACTTCCTCTATTACCTTTCTTATAGGTTCTCCTCTATTCCACAGATATCTAACATATTCAGCATGAACCAAAGAAAACCCTCTAGTATTATCACCATCGCAGACAATCCTTTTAATCTCGCCCTCCACCTTCAACGCCTCCCTGATTATATCTTCAATACAACCAACCTCCATCCATTTACCTGCTCTTGCAGCTTCCCTTAATAATATATTCAAATCTGTGCTTTTAAGAAAAATTTCTTCCTTATCAAGACCAATAATTGTCTCTAACATTTCCTTAAATAGTTTCTCTGCTTTCTCTGTATTGCCAGTAGCAGCAAGAGAAACAGCCTTTGCAGATAAATTAGAAATATCTCCCTTTTCCTCGGCTACTTTTTCTATTTTTTCCTCTCTCTTTGTTTCTTCCTTTTTGTTTTCCTTTTTACTCTGATAGAGTTCCCTCAGGGTATGATATACTTCGGCATTGCCAAACATCTCCGCAATCTGACTCATATCATACTCTCCTCCCAACGAAACAGCGAAAGGTACAACTATAGGTAAAAGGTCATTTTTACGCCACATATCCTTCCTATACATTTCTAAAACTAAATTCAACATGTATTGTTTTTCTGTTGGTGTATTAATCCTCTTGGCAAGTTCAAATAATCTATTTAAGGTAGATACGTAATGCTGACCATAAGACATAAGACGCAAAGCGTTAAAAAGCAGTCTTCTTGCCTGTATATTAAACCCCTGTTCGGCTAAAGCCTCAGCAATAGATAAACAAGCTATTATCTTTTCATCAGGCTCAAATTCCGAAAGAGTATCATCGGTATACCTACGCAAAATATATTCAATATCATCTACACTTTCTCTTATAATCTTAGAAAGGAAAATGGCCTGCTGGCATTTTCTCTTATCGATTTCGAACTCAGGGAAATCTTTATCTTTTAAGGCTACTAAAGCATCTTTTTTCTCTTTCTTTCTTTTGATTACTTCCTTAACCTCCTTCAAGGCTATTTCGCCGATATCTCTAATATATCCTTTAGGATTTCTTTTTAGCTCCTTTAATCTATCTATAAAATCACTAAGACCTTTTTGATCAAGTTTAACTACAATCTCTTTAATCAAAGAAAAACCAAAATTTCTGATATCCCAATTGGGAGATTTAAGTATCTCTATAGCTAACTTTTCTGCTTCTTCCAGATAATCATCTTCACCCAATAATTTTAATACAATATCCTTAAAATATATATATGGTATATTACCACCTTCAATCCATTGAATATCTGGACTAAAATTCGAGAAACGATTATACCTATTCAATTCTTCCTTAGCTATGTCCAATATTACTGAAAACTCTTCCTTCTTTACTGAATGAAGTGCTTTCTCCCATGCTTTTTGGTTCTCTCCGATATCTGGCCCATAAGGTCCCCTGCGTCCCACCATTAGATCCCTCCATTTATTTTCAATTTCTCTTCTCTTTTCTGAATTCTCGTCGCTCTTTTCTTCTCTCAAAACAAAGGTAGAGACAGCAGATTCTCTTTGCTTAAAGGGTTGTGGCTTTGCCATAATCAGACAACATGGTTTATAAGCAGGCTTGGGAAATTCTTTACCTGACAATACTCTTGTATGCAGAGAATAAACTAAATCATCTGCTTCTAATATTTTTATAACGCCATCTTTATAGTAAGGGCAGTCTCCTATAAATAGCCTGATTAAAATTATTCCTGTTTCTTTCACCAATTGTTTAGCAGGGATAAGGAGTGAATAAAGATCTGCCGGGTGAGGTGACATTATTGTAACAATATCATAATAAGAAGGGTGTCTTTTTGCCTCATCTGCAGCAGAAATTAATTCTATATTCCGCCCTGCTTTTTGGCCTTTTTCTACATCTTCTCTCCCTATATCTATACCTTTCTTCTCAATAATTTTGAATCCATTCTGCTCTAATAATGGTGCAAAGGCCTCTTGAAAGTCTCCTTGCGCACAACCTAAATCTATAATCCTGATTTCCTGGGAGGATAATTCTTGTTTTAGAATATTGAAAGAATTCTCTGAGGAATCTACAGTACAGGTCTTATCTTCTGAGAGTATCATTTTTATCCGCCCCATTAAAAAGGGAAATAATTCTTGCGGGCATTGAGGATGATTGAGAATACCATCTTGTATAGAACGTGGATAATCCAAAAACCTCTCAAGGAAACTACTGATATCCAATATTCCCTTGCTTCTTTCCCGATGTAATTTTGTAATGATATCTTTTACATTAGAAGAAGTATCCATTGCACCGCCATCGTTTTTATCTACTCCTCCACCATCAAAATTCTTGTCAGTTTTTAAACTAAAGTTAAGCAGAGTTTCCTTCAATCTATTTAAAACAAATTTAACTCCTTTCTCCTCTCTCTTTAGGTTAAAATCCTTCCTCCAGATAAATTTGGTAAGGTCATATCTTCCGCCATATCCCTCAACTTCCATCTTCCTGTCAAGTTTAATTAACTCATAACCAAGTTCTACAGGTAAATCTGTATAAAATCTTGCTGCTGTCCTGCTGCTTATGCCTAAATTACCCCAGTAGTTCATAATCCAGAAGGAAGGAGGAATCTCTGCTTTCTCAATTCCCAATTTATGTGCATTCGCTTCTAATACCTTTAAGGCAATATACCCTCCATATTTGCTATATTTCCTTAAACTCTTGGGATGTCTATTCCAGGCAGAATATACCGGTTGAATATTATTAATTAAAGCAATCCTATTAATTATTCTGCCGGTAACATAAAACAGCTCATTTCCTTTAAATCCACCATATTGATCAATAGATACGAAATTCTTTTCTAAATAACTCTTTAATTTATCTTCAAGCTGAGGATTGATAAGTTCAACTACTATACCGAAATTATCAGTAAATTCATCAATCCTACTTCTGTAAAACTTTACTCTTATTCCTGAAATATCCAGACCTAAACCACCCTCATTCTTTCCCCTTTCAATATCTCTGGCAAGTTCTTCAAAAACTTCTAAAATTTTCACTTCCCTCATAGACTTCACATACTTAACATGGCTAACTATAGCTGGCTCTAATGGGGAAATCTTTTTCTTTGGCGCAACCTTTCTTAGTAAACTTAATAATTCTTTATCCTTCAAGAAGGTAACATTAAACTTTCCTTCCCTCTCTAATTTTTCTATAAATCTCCTCATGTTGGAAGAGAACTGTTTCTTTATTTTTTCTAAATCTACTCCTTTTTTAAACACCAAATAGATAATATATGCTTTAGGTAGTTCTGCTAA
>QNCE01000075.1 GCA_003644405.1 Candidatus Omnitrophota bacterium
TCTTAACCAAAAATTAACATTCCCTTTATACTCCTTTAACATTCACTTTGTATAAATAATAAAATGAAAATGGAAGAGTTATATCAGAATTATCTACCTTTAGTTAAATCAATTGCCTTCAGATATAAACACAGGGTTTCTTTTGAAGATTTAATTCAAGAAGGTTTTTTAGGGCTTCTTGAGGCAAAAGAAAGATTTGACTCATCTAAGAAAGTAAAATTCTCAACTTATGCATTTTACTGGATAAAGAAGAAAATTTTAGAGACTATCCAAAAGGAAAGAATTCAATCCTTAGATTCTGTAGAATTAAATGAAGAAATTTTAGAAAGCCCCATTATAGAGAAAACTTATGAAAGTGAAGATTTAGAGATATTTCCTGGCAAAAATCTTACATCTCTTGAGCAAAAAGTCTTTAAGCTCTATTTTCAGGAAGGGAAAACTTTATCTCAAATAGCTAAGAAATTAGGGGTTCACAGGGAAAAGGTGAGGCAAATCAAACAATTACTTTTAAGAAAGATAAAAATTAACCAAAAATTAACAGAAAATTTATATGCAGTTAATAGATTAAGCGTATAAAAACAAAAAACGAAAGGAGGCAAAATGAATAATATGCAGAAGGGAATAAAAACTATATCAGGTTGGCACAGGGATTTTTTCGCCAGTTTCTTACGTTCACAACTTGCTACTTTGCAGAATGTATTGGCTGAGATTGAAAATTCAGACAGACTCGAAGGTGGTTATGTAGAAGAATCCTTAAAGCAAGTAGAAAATAAGCTGCGCCGATTTAGGAAGTTATACAGAAATATATGTTACAGAAATAATTAAAAGGAGGTGAAAATGGGTAAAAAGTTTAAGTTAATAGGTCTGGTGCTTTTGACAATCTTTGTATTCTCGGTCAAAGTGCAGGCTGAGGATCCACTTTTGGACTTATTGCGCAAAAAAGGAATTCTTACTTATGAAGAGGCAGAAAAGATAAGGATAGAGACTGCTCAAAAAAAAGCAGATGCTCTTATCTCGCTTAAGGGTGCAGATATCAGATTGGGCGGTGAGTTGGAGTTGGAGTTTAGAGATACGCAAAAGGATGATGGGGTATCTGATTCTCATGCAAGATTTCAGTTTGATAAGTTTGTTTTAAAGCCAGAGGTAAGTTTTAAAGATGTAAATATCTCCTTAAAAGGAGAGATAGAATTTAAAGAAGATGAGGCTTTCTTTGCTGAGGGAGGAATCTATTTTAAAAATCTACCTTTAAACTCAAAAATATTTGTAGGTTTGAAAGATAGGTTTATTGGTATCTCTCGCAAGACTGAAAGTTACCCTCTCTTAGGAACTGTTTTGTGGAGGTATGAACAGCTTCAGATAAACTGGGAAGCAGAGTTATCTCCTTTTTATTGGGGCATTGCTTTTGGTGAAGGTTTAAGACTTGGCACCAAACAGGTATCAGAAGATTCCAGTTATAAGATGCTAGCAGATAAGCGTAATGTATCATACAAAACAGGTCATCCGGAATATGGAATTAAATTGGGAGTTAAACCTGATATTGGGAATTTGGGCACTATTGATGTCTTAGGTTTTGGTTTCTGTGGCAAGTTAAGTGATGATGATAAGGCTACATTAAGTTCAAAGTTACCTAACTACAACTCAACTTCAGATAAGATGAAACGGTATGGTGCACGTATAGTTTATAATTATAAGTTTGATAAGTTAAGAAAATTAACTCTGGTAGGTGAATATGCTCAACTTGAAGATGGCAAGTTAGAAAGAGATGGCTGGTATCTGCAAGCTTCACATAAATGGAAGTTTAAAAGAGCCTACTTTAAGTCTTTTGAGCCTTTAATAAGATATGGGAAGCTTGATGGTGACTGGGAGAAATCTTTTTCCAAACCTTGTTCCTGGGATAGAGAAATGTTAACCATCGCTTTGATTACAGAATTAGCCAAAAATGTTAAATTAAAGACTGAATACTATATTAATGATGAAAAAACAGGTAGAAGAGAAGTAGATAATGATGAACTTTTAGTGCAGTTGGAATTTAAGTTTTGAAAGGAGGTGAAAGATGAAAAGAGTAATTTTAATCTGGACATTTATAACTTTTCTGGGATTAAGTTTTGTTCATGCAGAAGAAAAGAAGCTTGTTATTCAGGGTTCAACTACAGTTTTGCCTATTGCTCAAAAATGTGCGGAAGTATTCATGAAAAAACATCCTGAAGCAAATATTTCAGTGCGTGGCGGAGGTTCGGGGGTAGGTATTGCTGCTTTAATTGATGGGATATGTGATATTGCTGACTCTTCCCGACCTATGAAGAAAAAAGAAATAATAAAGGCTAAAGAAAAAGGAGTAAATCCTGAGCCTCATGTTATAGCTATGGATGGAATTGCAATAGTTGTTCATCCTTCAAATCCAGTTAATGAGCTTACACTCAGCCAACTTAAAGAGATTTATACCGGCAAAATATCTAACTGGAGCCAATTAGGAGGCAAGAATCAAAAAATAGTTGTTATCTCGCGTGACGTTGCCTCAGGAACGTTTGAATACTTCAACAAGTTAGTTTTAAAAAAGCAGCGTGTGCGTCCAGATGCTCTGCTTCAGGCTTCAAATGCAGCAGTTGCTTCAACAATTAAACGCACAAAAGGTGCTATTGGTTATGTGGGATTGGGGTATTTGAGTTCAGAAGTTAAAGCTTTAAGGATTGAGGGGGTTTTGCCTTCAGAAGATACTGTATTAAAAGGCACATATCCTATTTCAAGAGCATTATTTATGTACACCAATGGTAAGCCAAAAGGATTAGCTAAGGATTTTGTTGGTTTTGTTTTAAGCAAAGAGGGGCAGAGGATAGTTAAAGAGCAGGGTTTTGTCCCTTTAAAGTAAGTATGAAGAGAACACAGAAAGAAAATTTAATTAAAGGATTTTTTTGTCTACCTGCTTCACTTTCTATTTTCTTTCTTTTAGGGATTGTTATAGTTTTGTTTAAAGAAGGGCTACCAATTTTTAAAGTTACTTCTCTTAAAGAATTTCTATTTGGCAAATTCTGGTATCCTACCTATGAGCCTCCTGAGTTTGGGATATTGCCTCTCATTTTAGGGTCTTTCTTAGTTACATTTGGAGCATTAGTTATTTCTGTGCCTTTAGGCGTAGCAGGTGCCATTTATATTTCAGAGGTAGCCTCTCCCAAAATTAAGGAATCTATAAAACCAGTAATTGAGCTTCTTGCAGGTATTCCTTCTGTAGTTTATGGATTTTTCGGGATGGTAATTGTGGCGCCTCAGGTAGCAAAAATCTTTGATTTAGCTGTAGGATTAAATGCTTTTACAGCTTCTTTAATTTTGGGTATTATGGCAATTCCTACTATTACAAGTATCTCTGAAGATGCAATTTCAGCAGTCCCCAAAAAATTTAAAGAAGCTTCTTATGCTTTGGGGGCAAATAAATGGGAAACCATACTTAGAGTAATTCTTCCTGCAGCAGGAGGAGGGATAACTACAGCTGTTATTCTGGGTATGGCAAGAGTTTATGGTGAGACAATGACAGTATTAATGGTTGCAGGAGGCGCGGCGGTTATTCCTCGTTCTTTTTTTGAGCCTGTGCGAACTATGACAGCTACTATTGCTGCTGAGATGGGAGAGGCAGTTGCAGGAAGCACACATTTTTATGCCCTTTTTGCTATTGCTATAGTCCTTTTTGTAATTACTTTAAGTTTTAATATTCTTGCTGATATTTTATCTCAAAGATTTAGAAAAAGATTGGGATGAATTCCAGAAAGGTTAAAGAATTTGTAGGCTTTGCAATATTAAGATTGGCTACTTTTTTAATACTTTCTGCCCTTTTTATCATTCTTTACTTTATCATCATCAGAGGAATAAAAGTAATAAACTGGCAATTTTTAACCCACAAGCCTTGCGAAGGAATGACTTCTGGGGGAATCTTTCCTGCAATTTTGGGAACATTTTATTTAACTCTCTGTGCAATTTGCTTTGCTTTACCTTTGGGGGTGGCGGCAGCAATATATCTTGTAGAGTATGCAAGGCAAGGAAGGCTGGTAAGGATAGTTCGCATTGGAATAAACAATCTTGCTGGTGTCCCTTCTATAGTATTTGGGCTTTTTGGATTAGCAGTTTTTGTTAAATACTTTGGTTTTGGTGTGTCAATTTTATCAGGAGGACTTACTTTGGGAATATTGATTCTGCCTGTAATTATTCGCGCTTCTGAAGAGGCGATATTGGCTGTTCCAAACTCTTTAAGAGAAGCTTCCTTAGCTTTAGGAGCAACCAAATGGCAGACTATTTACCGAATTGTTTTGCCCAATGCTATCCCAGGGATATTGACCGGTTCAATATTAGGTATTGGAAGAGCTGCAGGAGAAACTGCCCCTATACTTTTTACTGCAGTTACATTCTATTCAGCAAAACTTCCCACCTCAATCTTTAGTGAAGTTCAGGCACTTCCTTATCATATTTATGCTTTAATGACTGAAGGAACACATCCTGAAACTCAAATCCCTATTGCTTATGGAACAGCTTTAGTCTTACTCTTTTTAGTTTTGGGTATAGATTTGCTTGCTATTGTTATACGTAGAAGAGCAAGGAGAAGAAAATGGTAGATATAGTCACCAGTCACCACTCACCAGTCACCAGTAAAAAAGAGGTTAAAATTTCTATTCGTAATTTAAATATCTGGTATCAAGATATGCAGGTAATAAAAAATGTAAATCTTGATGTTGAGAAGAACAAAGTTACAGCAATTATTGGTCCTTCAGGCTGTGGTAAATCCACACTTATAAAGTCAATAAACAGAATGTTGGATATGATACCTGAAGCGGAAGTAGGTGGCACGATTTTGTTGGATGGCCAGAATATCTATGATATGGATGAGACATTTTTGAGAAAAAGAATAGGAATGGTATTTCAGATGCCCAACCCTTTCCCTAAATCTATATTTGAGAATATTGCTTATGGGTTAAAGATTCATAAGATGTTTAAAAGTAAACAAGATCTTTATTTTAAAGTTGAGAAAGCGTTAAAGCAGGCTGCTTTATGGGATGAGGTTAAAGACAAACTTGATAAATTTGCTCTGGATTTATCTGGAGGCCAGCAACAGAGATTATGTATTGCTCGCTGTATAGCTCTTGAGCCAGAAGTTGTATTATTTGATGAACCGTGTTCTGCTTTGGATCCGGTTGCTACAGTAAAGATTGAGGAATTGATTGAGGATTTAAAGAAGAATTACACAATAGTAATTGTTACTCACAATATGCAACAGGCAGCCAGAATCTCTGATTACACTGCTTTTTTATACTTGGGAAATTTAGTTGAATTTGGCCCTACACAGAAGATATTTACCACCCCTCAAAATAAGATGACCGAGCACTATTTGACAGGCAAATTTGGATAAATGGGAGGAAAATATGTTAGAAGAAAAATTGAATGAATTAAAGAAAAAATTAATTGAAGAAGCGGGTCTGGCTGAAGATATGGTTAAAAAGTCAATTGAAGGGCTTATTGAAAAAAGAAAAGAAATTTTAGAAAAGGTAGTCAAAAAATACGAGCCTAAGATGAATGAACTGGAAATAGAATTAGATGAGTTTTGCACAAATTTGATTGCCTTGTATCAGCCAGAAGCAGGAAACTTAAGAACCATTCTTATGATTTTAAAGATGAATAATGATTTAGAAAGGATTGGCGACTTAGCAGTAAATATATCTGAAAGTGCTTTATTTTTAATAGAAAGGCCACCTGTTAAGCCTTTAATTGATATCCCAAGAATGGCAGAAGAGGCTATAAATATGTTGAAGAATGCAGTAGATTCTTTTATAAATAAAGATACAAAATTAGCAAAATCTGTATGTCAGAAAGATGCAGTCGTTGACAATTTAAGAGACCAAATTTTAAGAGAGCTGATTACCTATATGAGTTCGGATCCTTCCACCATTGAGCGTTCAATTCACCTAATAAGAATCTCTCGCTCTATAGAACGCATAGCCGATTTATCCACAAATATCTGTGAAGATGTAATATTCATAACAGAAGGCAAAGTTATAAAACATCACAAAGATGAAAGTTAA
>QNCE01000076.1 GCA_003644405.1 Candidatus Omnitrophota bacterium
AGGAATAACTATTTCGCCATCGCTTTTTCTCCATTCTTCTGTGATTATTTCTAAATCCTTAAGGCGAGTCAAATAATCAAGTTCTCCAAGCCTTTCTCTCCCTTCTATTTCTACTATCTCCTCTCTTTCTGATATCACCCCACCATCTTTTTGAAATTTTAAATTACTTCCTACAATAAACTCCTTTCTTAAAACTTCTTCGCCTTCAAATTCACCATAATCTAATACCTCCCCTTTCCTTTCTACTCCAAATAACCTCAGCGATATTAAAAACAGAAAGTATTCTATAGGATGTTTAAGGAAATAAATTCTATCTAATCTTTGAGTGGCTGCTTCATTTAATCCTTTCAGGTGGAATTCTTCATGTCTTATAAGATAGGTTATTAAGACTTGGGAGGATAGAGATTTTAAACTTAAAAGTTTTTTGGGAGGAGCACGGGTAGCTATTTGAATTAAATATGTTCCCAGCTCAATTGTATCTACACCTGCTTTAATTGCTTCCTCACTGATTTCTTTTGCTTTCTCTATATCCTCCACATTCAAAGCAACTTGAAGAAGGATTCTCCCTCCATCTTTTAAGTTATCTTCATCTCTTAATTTCTTCTCTAAAATTTCATTTTCTCTAAGCAAATATTTTTGCACTGTAGGTTTCAGCCAGTTATCATCAGATTTAGGATAGTCCTCTCGATAATGGGCGCCACGGCTTTCTTCTCTCATCAATGCACCATTGGTAATCAGTAAAGCTACAGTTAACATATTCTCTGCTTCGCACTTCTCTATGGTAGAGGGAATTCTTTCTAATTCCATTTTAAGCCTTTCCAACTTTTGTTTTGCTTTCCTCAAACCCTTCTCGGAGCGAATTATACCCACGTCTTTCCACATAATCTTTTGGATTGCCTGCTTTATCTGAAGAATCTGAGCTGATTTTAACTCTAAGACTACCTCTTCTGAGACTGAAGGCATGTGGGGAAGGATATCTCTGGTAGTTTCTTCAAATTTAGAAGAGTCCATTTTAGCAATTTCTTCTCTAATCTTTTTACCAGCGCGATGACCAAAAACTAATCCCTCCAGCAAAGAATTGCTCGCTAAGCGATTGGCTCCATGCACACCCACAGAGGCTACCTCTCCAGCAGCATAAAGCCCCTCAATACTTGTCTTTGTCTCGATATCGGTCTTGACCCCTCCTATAGCATAGTGAGCTGCAGGGATAACAGGAACTGGTTCCTTGGTAATATCAAGCCCTAGCTCTATGCATCTTCGATAGATATTGGGAAATTTTTCCTTAGCATTTTTAATAGGCCGTAAATCTAGGAGAACATAATTAGATTTTGTCTTTCTCATCTCTTTATATATCGCTCTAGAAACTATATCTCGAGAAGCTAACTCTTTACGCTTATCGTATTTCTCCATAAATCTCTCTCCTTTAACATTAAGCAGTATTGCTCCTTCTCCTCTTGCAGTTTCACTGATTAAGAAGTTATGAGGCATATGAGGAATGATACTTGTAGTGCGCTTTTCATTAGCCATAAGAGAGGTGGGATGAAATTGGACAAATTCCATATTCTCAATCTCTGCCCCTGCTTTATAGGCTAAAGCTACCCCATCGCCAGTGGCAAAAGTAGGATTGGTATTATTAAAATAGACCTGAGCCAGACCTCCAGTAGCAATTAATGTGGCTTTGGCAAAGAAGGTTACGGGTTTACCTGTTTTAATATCAAAGCCTTGCGCTCCATAACACCTTCCATCCTTGACGAGAAGCTTGGTAATAAATATATGCTCATAGATTCTTACCGAATCAAACTTGCGCACTCTCTCCCATAATACCCGCTCCAGCTCTCGACCAGTGGCATCTTTAGTGCGCAGTATTCGAGCTTTTGAGTGTGCTCCTTCTCTACCCAAGGAAAGCTTTCCTTCTTTGGTAAGGTCGAATTGCGCCCCTATCTCAATTAACTCTTTAACACGCAGAGGTGCTTCTCTGACTAAAATTTCTACAGCTTCCTTTTTACACAATCCTGCACCTGCTCTTAAGGTATCCTGGAGATGTAAATCAGGGGAGTCATCTTTGCTTACCGCCGCAGCTATTCCTCCCTGGGCATATTCAGTATTAGCATCTCTAACTTTTCCTTTAGTAACTAAGATAACTTTTCCTTTAGGGGCGACTTCAATAGCAGCAGAAAGTCCGGCTATCCCTGTACCAATAATTAACGCGTCGGTATAATATACAGGCTCCAATTTCTTCGGTTCTTCAGTGGGTTGGTAAGCCTTCTGAGCAACTAAGAGTATGTGGGTATTGGGAAACTTACCCTTTAGGACCTCAAAATCTTCATCCCATCTACCTTTAACATCGCCTTCGCCTCTAAAGTAAGGGAGGATATACTCGATTTCCTTTTTAACAATAAAGTAATCTTTAAGTAATCTGTAATACTCCTCCTTAAGTTTTATAGTTATCTGGTTATCCTTGGGTTTTATTTCATCGCGAATGATTAATATCCCTTGGGGCTTAAGTAAATCAAAGGCTTTTTTAATCACCTCCCTGACCTTTTCCCTTCCATGGGAAGAGTATATTTCATGTAAGATAGGAGCTAATATTACTGTATCGAACTTTCCTTCAAATTTATAGAAGTCATCCCAGTAGACCACATCCCTTACAAAATACTCTGCTTGGGGTATCTTTTTCTTCGCCTTTAAAATCATATAACCATTGTAATCAACACCAACCACTCTACTTTTGGGAAATCTCTCTACTAATAAAGCAATAACTGCTCCTTCACCACAACCTAACTCGATAATATTACCTTCTCTAACATAATCTAAAATGCGGGCTTTATCAGGCCTGCTTTTATCTATCAACTCCATACAAGTATCTCTTCTTTCATCCGATGCCTGATGAATATCATTGATAAGCTTCCTCTTAGAATTATTACTTTTACTTTGCCGAGATTCTCTCATCTCTTTTATTAAATGCTCTGCTTGGCTATCAATTAAAATAATCTCTTCTTTTAGCTTGTTGAGTTCTTCTTCACCTAAGACATCCCTAACCAGCCTCTCAATCAAACCAAACATCTCTTCTATGGAAACCCTGTTTTTGATACTGTACTTCTGGATTATTGCCTTACTAATGATGCCTTGGAAATGCTCAAGGGTATCAATAGCCAGTCTCTGGGGCTCTTCACTGCCATAAGCATATCTATACAACTTATGCTTTGTTATCTTTAATCCCCTCTTTACCTCTAACTCATCAGGAATGGCAGAGCCGTCTTTCTCAAAAACATATCTTAAAAATTGCCGATATACACCCCTCTTTCTATAATCGGAAAGTAAGACTTGGTAAAGCCTATCTAAAACTACGCCTGGCCCTAATTTGAATATCTCTCTAAGGAGGTTTATCTTCTTTTGAGCGACTTCCTCAGAATAATATTTTCTTATCCTTTCCTCTATTTCTTCAGATCTCTCTTCCAGCTCCTTCCACTTTTTGATGTATCTTTCCTCAATCTCTTTAAACAAGGTTATTCTTGACTCTGGATTCTTAAATTTTTCTAGAGCTACAACTAAATTTAACTCACTACTCCCTTGAGAAATATCTTCAAATATCCAATCATAATTTGGCTCTTCCAAAAGGTAGGCGATATCAAAACTGGCTATATTCTTAATCTCTCCTTCCTCAAATACTATATACTTATTCCCAAACCCGTGGTCATTACAACCTAATACATACTCAAGTACAATGTGGTCAGTTAAATATAACAAGAGTTTTTCTAATGCCTTTTGATTGTTATCTGCCAAGAGCTTAGAAACCACTAAAATACCTGACTCACCCTCTACAACTGCTTCAATAAGCACATCAGGATAACCATCCTCATTCTTATAGAGATAAGCTCCTTCATTTACCTCTACACCCAACAATCTTTCTTGTAATTCAAAATAGACTGCTTCATTTTCTAAGAATAATGAAGAGGGATATCTCTTCCTGGGAATAAATTCTTTCCTGCTTCCATCATCAAGCTCTATGGTTACTTTATATAAACCTTTTCCTCCACTATAATCTTTGAAATCAACTATTTTATAACCACCATGGTAATTAAATTTAACCTTAAGCCACTCAGCTATTGCCTTATCCCATTTAAAATCAGAGATAAACCTCTTCCTAAATAGTTGAAGCATTATCTGTTTTATATCAGGTGGTGCTTTATTAACGAAGGCTCGATAGGTATCTTTTACCTTCTTGGACATAAAGGGTTCTTTCCCCCTGAAGTAAATCTCCGCTAAGGGATTGGTGCTCATAAAACTCTGAGGAGTTATCCAAGGCAAAATAACTTTTAGAAGAGCAATTTTGGCTGGCCGACCAAGGTCCTCTCTTAAAGCCTCTCTTAGGGTGCCCATATTCTTGCGATAGTATTCAACCAAAGCAAAAGCTTCTCTCCACTCTTCATCTAAAATATGAGGTTTGGGTTTCATTGCCAATCTAACAATTACCTCAATTTTACCCTCCAGAGATAACCCCTTGGCCTTCTCTAAAAACCTTTCTGGACTGTATTCATATACTCTCTTTAACCTAAGCCTTAATATCTCCTTCTCCGACGCACATACTTCTTTATCTCTCAATTTATCTATCTCTTCGATAAATCCTCCATCTTTTATATTTTTCTTAACCACTCTATTAATTCTTTTCTTTCCTTCTGTAAAGCCAGGGAAGGCAGATTTAAGACAAATTAAATTAGTGGAAATACCTAAATTTATCCCACCATCTAATCTGCCCAACAATTCTCCCTCAACTTGAGTAATTACAATTTTTTCCTTATCAGGTTGAATTTGTAAGAAAATATCTCCTCCATCCTTCTCATTTCCATCAAACCAAACTTTTGTAGTGGAACTACTCAGATAGGCAAACTTTTCGGATAATTTCTTAACCTTCTCTAAATCCAAAACAAAGACCCTTTCGGTATATAACTTTCCTGTTTCAGGATATGCAGAGCGACTCTGGAAATATTCAACGCCTGTATCCTCTAAAATCCTATCTAATTCCCTTAATGCTTTATTAACTGGATTCTTTAATTCATCCTCGTCAAAACTGATTACATAGACGCCGTTTTCATCTAACAGTTTAGAGACATTGGTAAATAAATATGTCAGTTTCTCATAAACAAGTTTAAACTCAAATGATTTGGTTTCAGGGTTAAGGTGAAGAATAATCTGAAATTTCTCCTGATATTCAGGGATAGTTTTTAGTTTGAGAAGATCAGCTTCTTTTATCAAAAATTTCTCCCTATCTAAATCTATCTCTTCTGCCAATTTCCTTATTTCTTCTATTCTCTTTATGTCCCTATCAATGCCGATGTATCTCTCAAAATCTTGGCTACCCTCTGCCCATATTTTTATAACCGGCAGGGTGTTACCATCTCCTATTCCCAATTCCAAAATCCTTCTAATATTAAATTTTGCTAATTTCCCTCTCTTTATAGCCTCTTGCAAAATCCTATTTATACTCTCCTTATAAACAAACTCCGCTGTATAGGGTTCGCTTACAGGCTTTAATACTTTTCTGATTTTCTCCAGTTTTCTTCCCAAATCTTCTCCCCCTTCTATCTTTTCTAATGCTTTCATCCAATCTCTAATCCATTCTTGCCCTCCATCCCGCCATAACTTGCCCTGAGAATCTTTTAATTGTCTTTCGTCAGTTGGGGGTAAGTATTCGCCCCACCTTCTTTTATTTGAGAGTGGTGCTTCTATCTTCCCTCCATCAAGATAAACTTCCTTCCCAATAGTAAAGATATGGAAGTTGTAAGGCTCTAATCCAACTATTAAACCTTCTTTACTCAGTTGTGCACCACTATAAATATACTCTTCACCAGTGATTAAGTCATTGAAAGGATAATTGATTTTAGCGCTATCTTTAATTCCTAATTCCTCAACCGGCAATTTCAAGTTTGCCCAGTCTTTTTTTCCTTCTCCTTCTA
>QNCE01000077.1 GCA_003644405.1 Candidatus Omnitrophota bacterium
CCTTGAGAATCTTGGGCAATAAAGAGGGTGGATTCTCATTTGTGTTTGCCTTTAAGCTTTATTCCTTTGCCATCTAAATGAAGAAAACCGCTCAAATTAGGTTTTAATTCCTTTATAATCTCAATTATCGGAGATCTGCCTCTGGCAGAAAGGTTAGAATTCAAAGAGGCTCTTTTTACAGCATTAAATACCGTAAAGGAAGAGAGTCTTGAATGGGTAGTCTCTCTTAACCTCTTGGCAATAACTCTATAGCTTGCTTTATCTTCTATATGGTATTTAATCATTTCAATGAATAGTTTGTGGGAATATCTTTTTTTGTTCTTCCTTATATTAAAGGTTCTTTTACACGTTTTACAACGGAATCTTTGTGTAGTTTTTCTTACATTCTTCTTTAAGAGGAATTCAGTTCGTTGTATTTTACCCCACCTTTCTGTTTCTTTACTTCCACAAAATATACATCTAAGTTTTCTCTTTTTTTCATCTCTTTAACCCCCTTTTATCTAAAGTGAACTTTGATAAGTTATCATAACATATTGAATAATAAGGGGTTAACTTTAATTTTACCAACAAGTTAATCAAACGCCACCAAATTAAATCTTACAATTTTAAGGAGACTGCCAAGAAGGGTTTATTTTTTTAAGATATTTAAAATAGTCGGAGTTAGTATCCAGAATAATTGTAGTATTTTTATCAACGCTCTCTTTATAAGTATCTAAGGTTTTAAGAAAAGAAAAGAATTCTGGATCCTTAGAGTAAGCATCAGCATAAATTTTAGTAGCTTTAGCATCTGCTTCTCCTTTAATCTCTTGAGCTTTTTTGTAAGCTTCAGATAAAATTACTTTGAGCTCTTTTTCTGTACGCCCTTCAATCTCCGCTCTAATACCTCTTCCTTCAGAGCGATACGTCTCTGCAGCTCTTTTGCGTTCCGCAATCATTCTTTCGTAAACTTTCTTTCTCACTTCCTCTACATAATTTACTCTTTTAATCCTTACATCAATAAGTTCTATACCATACTGAGGAAGAAGCTGCTTCGCTATACTAATTACTTTCTCTCTCATTTTATCCCTGCCTACCTTTACTTCTTCCAATGCTCCCTCTTCGATAAACTCTTTCTCTTCCTGCAAAGAGGTAAGTTGCTCAATTAAACGATTGGAAGATCTTACTATCTCAATAAGATTGTGAGCAGTCACCACATCTCTTACTGCAGCATCAATCACATCATCTAACCTAGCTTGTCCTCCTCTCTCGTCATACACAGATTGAAAGAACTTAAGGGGATCGGAAATCTTCCATCGAGCAGTTGTATCTACCCAAATATATTTCTTATCCTTGGTAGGAATTTGCGTAGGATAACCATCCCATTCTAAGATTCGCTTTTCAAAGTAATTTACCTTTTGAATAAAAGGGAGTTTAAAATGTAGGCCTGCTTTACTAACTACTCTTATTGGCTTACCAAATTGAGTAATAATGGCCTGCCTGCCTTCATAGAGAATATAGAAGGGCTGAGCTATAAGAAAAATAATAAAAACAACAATTATAAGGATTAAAAAGTAAGTAATTCTATTCTTCATCATTTAATTTCAGTAGAGGGAGAATACCTTTTTGATCCTGATCCACTACATACTTTTTACCTGCTTTTTTTAGTGTCTCTCTTATTGCTTCAAGATATAACCGTTTTAAAGTAACCTCTTTGGCTTTCTGATAAGCACTCCATAAAAGAAGAAATCTCTTAGCATCGCCTTGAGCCCTATTTACTACCTCCTGAGCATAACCTTCTGCCTCTTTTACAATTTTTAAAGCCTCTCCTTTAGCCTGAGGGATTTTCTTATTGTATACTTCCCAATCTTGGTTTATCATTTTCTCCCTTTCCTGCTTTGCTTCGTTTACTTCATTAAAAGCAGGTTTAACTGGATCAGGAGGATTTACATCTTGAAGCTTAACAGTTACAATTTGTATCCCTGCTCCATAAGAATCTAAAATCTCTTGAAGACTCCTTTGAACCTTAGTATTAATCTCTAACCTTTTAGTAGTAAGAACTTCTCCAAAGGAATAGTCACCTACAACTTTACGCATTACTGACTCAGAGAGGTCTCTTAAAGTTTTATGCACATCTCTTATATTAAAGAGAGCCAAAAAAGGGTCCTTTATTTTGAATTGTATAATCCACTCTAAATCTAAAACATTTAAATCTCCAGTAAGCATTAAAGATTCGTCTCGATAAGATTTCTCTTGGTAAACACTTCTCACTCCTGGTTGGCGAGTACGAAACCCAAACTCTTCCTTATAGATGTAAGCTACTTTAACGGGAATTACTTTATCTATTCCTAAGGGTATTTTAAAATGTAGACCGGGTTTGGTTGTACCTACAAATTTACCTAATCTTAGAAGAACTCCTACTTCATTAGGCTGAATAGTATAAAAAGCACTTTTTAGTACAATAAAAGCCAAAATTACGCCTATAAGAATAGAGATGTTTGCTTTAGGAAACTTAAATTTTCCTCTATCAGGATAGATTATTTCATCTGGTGTCACTCTTCCAAAATCCATAAGTTACATCCTAATTACAAATGTGTTATTTAGTACTGTAAAGAAGGTTAAATATCTTTTATTTAATCCTTTTCTTTAAATACTCCTCCTTGGGAAGCAGAACTTACAAGCTGAGAATAGCGATAAAGATAACCACTCTTCACCTTAGGAGGAAGAATTTTAATTTCCTTTTTCCTTTTCTCTATCTCTTCTTTGGTTAACTTTACCTCTAACTTTCTCTTAGGAATATCAATTACAATCTTATCCCCATCTTTTAAATAAGCAATTAGCCCCCCTTCTCTTGCTTCAGGAGATATGTGACCAATACAGGGACCCCGAGTTCCTCCAGAAAATCTTCCATCGGTAATTAAAGCAACATGTTTATGAAGTCCCATTCCTACGATAGCACTAGTAGGGGAAAGCATCTCTCTCATCCCTGGACCTCCACTTGGTCCTTCATACCTTATCACAATTACACTTCCCTTCTTAATTTTTCCCCCTATGATAGCCTTCATTGCCTCTTCCTCGGAGTTAAACACTTGGGCATATCCGGAAAATGTTAACATATCTCTATCTATCGCTGACTGTTTGACCACGCATCCATCCTTAGCTAAATTCCCCCAAAGAATTGCTATTCCTCCTTCTCGATGAAAAGCTTTCCCCAAAGGCCTTATAATATCTTCATCAAAAATTACAGCATCTTTAGCAATCTCTTTTAACCTCTTTCCAGAAACGGTAAGGTTATCCTCCAACTTAGGAAGTAATCTTTTTAACACTGCAGGTATACCTCCTGCATTATCTAAATCTTCCATAAAATAATCACCTGCCGGACGCAGATTTGAAATATGAGGGGTAGCTCTACTTGGCCGGTCAAAATCTTTCAAAGTTAACTCTACCTTGGCTTCTTTAGCTATTGCCATAAGGTGGAGAACTGTATTAGTAGAACCCCCTAAAGCCATATCTACTCTTATGGCATTCTCTAAAGCAAACTTATTTACGATATCTCGTATTTTTATCTTTTTTCTAACTAGCTCTACAATCTTTTGTCCACTTTGATAAGCAATCCTTCTCTTCCTAGATAACACTGCAGGAGTAGTAGCACAGAAAGGTAAAGAAAGTCCCATTGTTTCAATAAGACAAGCGGTAGTATTGGCAGTATACAATCCTTGACATGCTCCACAAGAAGGGCAAGCTTCTATTTCTAGAATTGCCCTTTCTTTTTCTGTAATTTCTCCTGCCTTAAATCGACCAACTGCTTCAAAGGTATCTCTTACTAGAGACAATCTTCTTTTACCAAAATGGCCAGCAAGCATAGGACCACAGGTAACAATGATTGTAGGAATATTTATCCTTAAAGCTCCCATAAGCATACCAGGGTTAATCTTATCACAGTTAGTAAGTAAAACTAAACCATCTAAGCTGTGGGCATTAGCTACTGTCTCAATAATATCAGCGATAAGCTCTCTCGAAGGTAAAGAATATTTCATTCCTAAATGTCCCATTGCAATTCCATCACAAATCCCTGGAACACCAAAAACAAAAGGAGTTCCTCCTCGGTTCTCAATACCTCTCTCAATCCATCTCTCTAACTCTCTCATATTGGTATGCCCAGGAATTAAATCAGAGAAACTAGAGGCAATCCCTATAAATGGCCTATTTAGGTGAGAGGTAGAAATACCTGTCCCATAGAGAAGTGCCCGGTTAGGCATTCTCTCTAAACCTTTTTTGATTTTACTCGAACGCATAAAGCTAATCTGCTCCCTCCAACTCTCTTGACTCCACTTCTTCTTTCAAAAAATCTTCCTTTCTTTTTTCTATCACCACTGGCTTTACATACTTTTCCACTAATTCTTTGGTATCTTTTATATTCAACTGCTCAAAGAGAAACAAAAACTCCTCTTCTAACACTTTAGAAATTTTATCCCGTAAATCTTTGGAGATAGTATGAATCTGTTTTTTAAACGGGCCTAAAGCCTTTTTTCTTGTCTTATAGATGAACTGGTCGTCAGTCCAATCAGGTTTGCGTTCGTCAGCACAATTTCTATTCAACCATGCATAAATCTGCTCTTTTAAAGGAAGAGGAAGATAATCATACACTATATTCTGGAATTGGGTAGCTAAATGAATCTCTGCACATCCTACTTCAGGGAAACGATGAAAAGCCTCGTTAGGAAGAGTGGAAGCTCCGTGCTGAACCGCCCCTGCCATTTTATAATCTTTACGAGCAATCTCGGAGAGAAGCTTTAAGGTATCAAAATCTATCTTTACCTTGGCAATAGAGCCATCGGGTAAAACTACACCTCCATGGGTGGTGCCCGTCTGGACACTTATCTTAGATATTCCCTTTAATCCCTCTATTTGGGAAAGATAGCCTTTCATGAAGCTATGGAGCTCTTCAGGTGTAGAGTTTTTTCCTCCAACCTCTCCTATTTCCCCTCCTATAGAAATTTCTACTCCCTGAGGCTCTAAGCTCCTTATAAATTCTGTAAAGAGAGCGCATACTTGGTAATTTAAACTCTGTTGAGCATCCACAGTAGGGCGGGATAAATCCACTAGGGTGGAAGAATCTATATCGATATTATAAAATCCTGCTGAAATCGCTTCTCTTATCAAATCTTTAAGTTGGGAAATCTCCTTATCCTTGTCTTGATGAAAATTCTTTGCCTTAACCTGGAAATGATCTCCCTGAAGAAAAACAGGTCCTTTAAACCCCTCTTTTATCCCGGCTAAAAGCACAACGGAAGCATACTCCCCAGGTCTTTGGCCGGTGTAGCCAATTTCACTTTTAGCAATTTCAAATATAAATGCCCCTGCATTTATCTTTCCAGCTGCCCTAAAAACTGCTCTAGCTAAATCAAAAGTTAGCGTCCTTAGATTAATGGCAGGCACAGTAAAATGAGTTAAATTGTAGAGTGCTCTTGCTTCATAAAGAGACTGAATAGAAAAAGGGATAACACCCCACTTTAAAGCAGCCTCATAACTTACCCAGTAACATATTTTCTTAATATAAGGAGAATCGCTCAACACTATCGTATCTACAAGATTATCTATCATTTTAGTCCTAAAAAGATCCAAATCACAAATCTGAATCTCTCCCTCTACCTCTTTTATGATCTCATTATTTAAGATCTCTCCTTTGTCCTTATAAACCATTGTACCTCCTTTGTTGTTGCTAAGATAAATTAGAAATTACAATAGAATTTTAACCAATTTATAGTAATTGTCAACTTTAATTTCTTTAGGTTTTATTGCTTC
>QNCE01000078.1 GCA_003644405.1 Candidatus Omnitrophota bacterium
ACAACAAGCATTTTTAAAAAGAAGTAGAAGATATTTTCTCCTCCCCCTAAGAATAAATCCACAAAAATTGCAATGGTTATAAATATGCTGAAAGCATGCTGAATGCAAGAAAATGCCAGGTATTTTCCTCCATACTCAACTTGAGGACCTGAGGAAATCTCCTGAGGCGCACTTACTATATCAAATGGTCTTATCCCAAGCATAGCAGGTAGAATCATAAAGTAGGCTATTCCAGAGAAAAAAAGAGGAGAAAATAATGTCCAGTGGAATTCTTTTTGAGAATTTACTATATCAACGATGGAGATTGTCTTATAAAAACTCATAACAGAGAGGAGTATCAAAAGAAAAGGAACCTCATATCCTAAACTTAAAATCAATTTTCTTGATATTCCAATGCTTATATTCGGGTTTGCCCCCTCTCCTCCCGATAAAGCAATACCCAAAGGCAAAAATAACATCATATAGAGTATTACCAGTAACCCTCCTGAGCTTTTTAAGGGACAGAGCCCTCCCAATGGGAGGAATAAAATCACCACAATTGAACCTGCTAAGGAAAGAATTAATCCCAAATCGAAAAGAACTCCATGGGAGAATCCCTTCTGATGGAAAAGTTTTATCACATCTAAAAGTGGCTGAATTATTGGAGGACCGTATCTGGTATGGATTCTGGCAACAATTTTTCTGAACAAACCGAGGAAGAATACTCCGATAATAAAAGCAAGAAAAGGAGAAAAGATAAATTCAACTACTCTCATAATAAAATTAAAAATTTTAATTTACCATTTTGCATTTTACATTTTGAGTTTTGCGTTTCTATTGTTCTCATTTTGCGTTTTACATTTTGAGTTTTGCGTTTCTATTATTACCATATCTTCCCCCAAAGTTTAATGGCAATTAAAATGGCTAAAAATAATACAATATAAGTTACATAATAACCCAGATCTCCACAATATACTTTCCTTATCCTATCGCTTAATCTTCTTCCTGTCTCTACAATTTTTGAATAAAATTCATCTATAAAATCTCTAAAATACGGCTTAATCATCCTGAATAAAGGCTGATAGAATTCAACTGTGTAATTGTATTTATCCTTGGGAATATATGAACCAGCAGCATAACTGTTATCCTGAAGAATTTTTACTCTCTCAGCTCCGCTACGGAATATAATCCAGAAAAATATTAAGGATACTAAAATTGCAGTGAAAATATTTACTAGATTCAATATTCCTGTCTCAGAGATTATACCCCATATATTTACATCTAAGGATTTAAAACCAAAAGATACCCCAATTGAATTTACAACTTTAAGAGGAATTCCAGGAAGAATGCCAAAGAGAATGATAATTAAACTAAGTATGATTATTGGAAATTGCATACTAAAAGGTGCCTTTTCAATATCTTTATATTTTTCAGGAAGTTGTCCTAAGAAAATGTTATGGATAAATTTATAGAGGGAAAGAATAGTTCCCCATGTTCCTATTAATGCAGCAAATGCTAAAAAAGAGTATCCTTTTAGAATTAATGTCTTGTATATTAGCCACTTTGAAACAAATCCATTGGTCAAGGGAACACCAATTAATCCACAAGCACCCACTAATGCTCCCAAAAAAGTAATAGGCATCTTTTTTATAAGTCCGCCCAAAGAATTCAGGTCTCTTACCCCTTTTGTTCTGTATTCTATTGCTCCTACAACTAAAAATAAAAGTGCTATATATGAGGTATGATTAACAATATGAAATATACCACCAACTATTCCTAAACTTGTTCCTATCGCAATTCCTAAAACCATGTATCCACCCTGTCCAATCCCATGCCAAGCCAATAGCCTTTTGGAATCATTTTGAAACATAGCAATAAATGTAGGAATTACTATATTAATAGCTCCTACCCATGCAAGAATATAATGAAAACTGCATAAGCCCTTTCCCAAATTAAGAAAGAGTTTTAATCCTAATATCACATAGAAGATAATGAGAAAACCATACATACCCATTCTTACCAAAATTCCTGAAAGAACTGCAGAAAATGGAGATGGTGCTTCAGAATGAGCAGGAGGAAGCCAGGTATGGAAAGGCCATGTAGCATTTTTTATTCCAAAAGCAACAAGAAGAAGAATAAAGATAAACAAAATATAACCAGAAGAGGCAGAAGAAATTTGGGAAGAGATTTGTGATATATTCAATGTGCCGTAATTTGTATAAAGAGATATCATTGCTACGAGCATACACATAGAACCAATAATAGACATAACAATATATTTCATTCCTGCCTCAAGCGCAGTCCCTCTGTTATAACTTATTAAAAGAAAGGCTGACCAGGACATAATCTCCCAGAAGATATAAAAGGAAAGAAGGTCTGCTGCCAGCACAATTCCCAGCATTCCTGCATTCACCAGAAGCATCATAAAATAATAAAAATCCAGCCTCTCCTTCTCCTTCATATAACTTAAGGAGAATATAACAGAAAAGGTTGTAATGAGTTGAATTGTTATAGCGAAAAACCAAGAAAGTGTATTAATTCTTAAAATGAGAGGAATGCCAAGAAAGGAAAAATACGGGACAACCTCAAATTTTCCGTAAAAATAACTTAAAAATATAGTCAAGATAAGAGATATAAATACAGAAAAGAAATCCCTTAACCGGCGAGAAATTTTCCCAAAAATGTAGGTGAGGAAGGCACCGCCAAAGGCGATGGAAAGCAAAATCTCCAGATTCATCCTAACCTCCAAAAACGGCTTTTATATACTCCAGCCTATTCAGCAATTCTCCTGCACATGAATTTAATATGCCGGTTATCATCTTCGGATACACCCCTATGGAAATAATGAGCACCACCAGAAAAATCATGGGAAGTAAAGCTCCCACTGGAGCCTCCTTTACTCCACCTTCGGATTCAGCAGTTTCTTTAAAATACAACCTCTGAATCACTTTAAAGAAATATGCTCCTTCAATCACTGTTCCCACAAGCACAATACCTGCAAGAGTTGTAAATAAAGAATTTCCTTTCTCAAGTAGAGAACGAATTATCATAAACTTGCTTCCGAACCCCATAAAAGGGGGGAGTCCAATAAGGGAAAAAGCACCTATGCTGAAAGCCAAGGAAGAAAGTGGCATCTTTTTACCCATTCCTTCAAGAGAAGATATCTTTAGCGAACCAGCTTGATAAATCATGTATCCGGCAGCCAAAAACAACAACGATTTGGAAAAAGCATGGGTAAAGATTTGGAATAAGCCTGAAGAAATTCCCTCAACTGTCCCTATACTTAAAGCCAAAAGAATTAAACCCATCTGTCCGATGCTTGAGTAAGCAAGCATCCTTTTTATGTTGTTCTGACTGAAGGCAGAGAGTTCTCCCACCAATAAAGTTATAACTCCTAAAAGTATGAGAAAAAGAAGAATTTGATAAGCACCAAAAATCGTAAATACAACCCTTGCCATTGCGTATATCCCTATCTTTATAGCAATTCCAGAAAGAATCGCACTTATCGTTGAGGGCGCTGAAGAATGAGCATCAGGAAGCCAGGCATTTAAGGGAAAGATTGCTGCCTCTACTCCCAAACCGGTAAGGAGAAGAACAAGAGGAATAAATAAATGTAGGGGATTTATCGTGTTTATATTCTGTGCAATATCTGCCATATTTAACGTTCCGAATTGACCGTAAAGAAGCCCTATAGCAATCAAAATCAATGTGGAACCCACAGAACCCTGAATTAAATATTTTGATGCTGACTCCACCCCTGCTTTCTCACCCAAATAAGCAACAAGAGCATAAGAGGAGATGCACAAGATTTCATAAAAGACGAAAAGATTGAATATATCCCCGGTTAAAACCACACCCGTTGCACCTGCCAAAAGCAAAAGGTAAAGCATATGATATTTTTCTTCTCTTTTCCCATCCCCTCCAATATAACTCCATGCGTATATTGAAACTAAAAAACCAACAATTGCAATTATTAAAGAAAATATAACCCCCACAGGCCCAACAAATAGATTTATACAAAAAGGAGGTGGAAAACCTCCAAGCAAAACTATGATTGGCTTTCTCATCACAGATGGTAGAAGGGAGAGGGATAAGATAATATTTATCAGAAGAGCAAGGGAAGGAATAAATTTCTCTGCCTTTCGGGAAATGAAACCCAAAAGGGGAATAAAAAAGGCAAAGCCTAAAGGGATAACAATTAAAAGTACAGGATTCATTTTATAAACTCAAAGTTCAAAGTTCAAAATTCAAAGTTCAAAACTTCACCTCTTACTTTTTAATTTTGAGTTTTTAGCTTTTAGCTTTGCGTTTTGAGTTTTGAGCTTTGAGTTCTTATCTATTAGTTTTGAGTTTTGAGCTTTTAGTTTTGAGTTCTTATCTACCATCTTTGTTCTTTTATCTTTCTCATATTTAGCGTTCCATAATGCTGATAAAGTCTAATTGCCAGTGATAAAGCC
This sequence comes from Candidatus Omnitrophota bacterium, assembly GCA_003644405.1. Classification (GTDB taxonomy): domain Bacteria; phylum Omnitrophota; class Gorgyraeia; order Duberdicusellales; family 4484-171; genus B7-G16. The sequence continues at coordinate 4,437 of QNCE01000078.1, forward strand.
ATTGCAATAACCGCCACTCCAATCACAATTGCAGTTAAAACTAAAGCCTGAGGAGTAGGATCAACCATTGCACCCGGATTTATCCCTGGTTTGGAAAATATGGGTGCGGTTCCTTTCCTTATATAGCCGATAGATATGAGGAAAAGATTAACTCCTGTATCCATAATATTAAGTCCAATTATCATCTTAATTAAGTTATGCCTGGTCATAATAATAAAAAGCCCAATAAATATAAGCCCCAATGCTCCTATATAATAAATCATAAAAATTCTAAATTCTAAGCACTAAATTCTAAATAAATTCTAAATTCTAAACCCGAAATCCTAAACAAATCCAAAATCCTAAATTCAAATGACCAAAACTGTTTTGGATTTTGAATTTTGGTCATTTGTGCTTGTTTAGTATTTAGTGCTTCGGATTTAGGATTTCTCATTATTTCTCTTCCATCAAATCATTTATAATTCCTGCTAACTCCGCCCCAACTTTAAATCCAATAGCAATATAAATTAGGGGAATAATCCCTGCGCTAAAAAGAGTATTTGCCACACCTTTGGGTAAAAAATTAAAGAGAAAATATCCACTGAAATAAAGCCCCATAAGTCCAATTATCAAAAATACCAATCCTGCCAGTGACTCTGTCAGCTTGAACCGTTTCTCGTTTATCTCTCTCTTGCAACCCAGATAAATCAGTAAAAACCCTGAAGCTATGATCGCTCCTCCCTGAAACCCTCCGCCAGGGCTAAGGTGTCCATGTAGAAATATATAAGTACCAAAAAGCAAAATAAAAGGGAACAAAAACCTTGAACCAACAGATAAGATAAAACTGGAGGGCTGAATTTCTCTTTTTTCTCTTTTAAAAGTTAAAGTAACCATCCCCAATCCTAAGGCGGCAATAAAAAGAACTGTTACTTCACCCAGAGTATCAAATCCTCTATAATTTAAGACAACCGATGTAACTATGTTTACTGCTCCGGTTTGCTCTATCCCCCTGTTTAAATAATAATTGCCAACCTTTGTTTTTGGAGTTCCAAAGGGAATCTTAAGTAAAGACAGAGTAATCCCTGAAGCAATAATTCCCACCAGGATTAAACTGATAAATTTCCTCACTCTTTCCTCTCTGTTTTCCTTATAGCAATTACAAATATTGCCGTTACTAAACCCGCTCCGATAGATGCCTCAGCCATAGCCACATCAGGAGCCTGAAGAAAATAAAATAAAACTGCTGCTATCAAACTCACTATACCTGAAGCAATTACTGCATTCAGTAAGTCTTTAAAAACACAGGCAGAAATTGC
>QNCE01000079.1 GCA_003644405.1 Candidatus Omnitrophota bacterium
ACTTCTTTTTTGAGACATCTTCTTGGTAAATTTCAATACAGTAATCAGGGCAGATTAAATAACATTGCTTACACCCTTTACACTCACTCCCCTTCTTAGGTTCAGCGTATTGGTTGCCTCTTTTATTTAACTCCTGAGAAAACTGTAAGTGCCCAAAGGGGCAAAAAAAGATACACAAACCACAACCTTTGCATCTTTCTTTATCTATCTTTACCTTTGCCATAAGAATTGCTTATTCTTATGTCTTAAGAATTGCTTATTCTTAAGAAGGGTAATTATTTGACTATAGATCCCTTGAGAAGTTAAAGAATAAATCTCTAAAAGTTGCTTTCGCTTGCCAAAGGTAGGAAATTCATCTCTCACTCCCATTCTTATCAGTTTTATCTTATCAAGAAGTCCGTCTTTTTCGTAAAACTCCATAATGGCAGAACCAAATCCACCTTCTAAAATCCCCTCTTCCACAGTAACAATTAAATTAAACTGGGAAGTTAAAAATTTAAGTAACTCTTTATCTAAAGGTTTTATAAATCGGGCATTCACTAAGAAAACATCTATCCCTTCTCTCTCCAGCTTACTTACCGCTAAATATGCCTCCCTAACCATGGAACCTAAGGCAACAATACATAAATCTTTTCCTTCTCTTAGTATCTCCGCTTTTCCTAAAACTATTTTTTCTCTTTTACCTAAAACATAACTTTCCCCTTTAGGGTAACGTAAACTTACCGGTTTATCTAAACTTAAACTAAACTCCAACATTTCTTCTAACTCCTCTCTATCCTTAGGAGCCATACAAACTATATCGGGAATCATCCTCAAATAAGAAATGTCAAAAATCCCGTGGTGGGTAGGACCATCCTCTCCTACTAATCCTGCTCTGTCGATAGCAAAAATAACTGGCAATTTCTGTAAAGCTACATCATGAATTATCTGATCAAAGGCGCGCTGTAGAAAGGTAGAGTAAATAGCTACCACTGGTCTTCTTCCTCCTTTGGCTAACCCTGCAGCAAAACCTACAGCATTTGCCTCAGCAATCCCCACATCAAAAAATCTATCAGGGTAAACCTCTTTAAACAATGCCAACCCTGTACCTTCAGGCATAGCAGCAGTAATCGCTACTATTCGCTCATCTTTTTGTGCTAAGGAAATTAATTTCTTAGAGAAAACCCTACTAAAATCCTCACCTTTCTTAACTTTTGAAGATTTGCTCACCGATGGGCTATGGAATTTTTCTGGATTCTCCTCTGCATGAGGATACCCTTTACCTTTCTTGGTAAGTACATGTAAAATTCTTGGACCTTCCAAGTGGAGTATATTTTTTATGGTAGGAATAAGAACTTCTAAATTATGCCCATCGATAGGACCAAAGTATCTAAATCCTAACTCTTCAAAGAATATCCCAGGAACAATTAATCCCTTTATAGCTTCCTCAAATTTTTTTGCTTTTACTGCCATAGTTTTAGCAAACTTAGGTAAGTGTTTAAGTAACCTTTCTAACTCATTTTTTATCTTGTTATAGATAGGCAAGGAGATTATTTTGGTAAGATAATTAGTTAAAGCTCCTACTGAAGGGGAAATGCTCATCTGATTATGATTCAAAATCACTAAGACATTACTCTTAATATGACCACATAAGTTTAAGGCCTCAAAACACATTCCCCCGGTTAAAGAACCATCTCCAATTACTACTACCGTTTCGCTCTTATCTTCCCTTAATTTCTTTGCCTCCGCTAACCCCACCGCCCAACTCACAGCAGTGGAAGCATGTCCTGAGATAAATAAATCATAACAGGACTCCTGAGGATTGGGAAATCCACTTATTCCTTTATATTCTCTTAAGCGAAAAAAACTATCTCTTCTGCCGGTAATAATCTTATGAGCGTAACACTGGTGACCTACATCAAAGATGAGACTATCTCGGGGAGTATCTAAACAGTAATGTAGAGCTATACATAACTCCACCGCCCCTAAAGAACTAGCCAAGTGACCTCCTTTTTGAGAAACTACTTTAATAATTAACTGCCGTATCTCTTCAGCTAAAACCTCTAGTTCTTTAAGAGAAAGGGTTTTTAAATCTTGGGGAGAGTTGACTTTTTCCAAAAACATTTTAATCTTTCTTCTCTTCTTTTCTTTGAGAAAGAATGGTAGTTATTAAATTTCTGATATATTCGCGATCCTGATTGGACATTTCGCTAAACTCGATTCCTGTATCAAACATTAGGGACTCTCTTTTTAGAGGATTGACTTTCTCAATTACCCATACTACTCTTCCTTTACATTTTATTGGTCTCTCCTTTTCTAAAAAAATCTCCAAACCCACAGTAGTAAAAAGTTCTAACTTATCCTCCAAAATCACCCTTATTCCTCCTTCACTGATATTCTCAGTGTGTGAGGAAAAAAGTCGTATAGGAGAAGAAAGAATTATTTTGCAAGGAAAGACTGCACGAGGAAATCTTCTTCTTTCTTGTCCCTCCCAGTTCATCTTACCTCCCTTCTTTCTTCTAAGCGTTTAATAGATAAACATCTCCCTGTGGAGGCATCTATCTCTAAAACTACCCCCTGAATTCTTACATCTTTCTCTGCTAGATTAAAACGTAGAGGAAGATTGGTAATAAACCTTTCTATAATCTGATGCTTCTCTCTCCCTAAAATAGAATCAAAACTCCCTGTCATTCCTACATCAGTGATATAACCAGTGAAGTTCTCGATTATCCTTTCATCAGCAGTGGGAATATGGGTATGAGTGCCTAATACTGCACTTACTTTACCTGCTAAAAAATAGCCCATGGCTAACTTTTCTGATGTAGCCTCCCCATGCATATCTACAATTATAATCTTTGCTTCCTTCTCTATGTGAGGAAGAAGGTCTCTTATGCTTTTAAAAGGACAATCTATGGGTTGCATAAATACTCTTCCCAAAAGATTAACTACAGCTATTTTAACTCCATTTACTTCCTTTATCAAGAATCCTCTCCCCCAAGCATTTTCTCCATAGTTAAGAGGCCTTAACACATCCATACTTTCTAATGTTTGCCTTGCCTCTCTTTTTTTAAAGATGTGATCACCACTAGTGATTACATCTATCCCCAAGGAGAATAATTCCTTAGCAGTAGGGGGAACAATACTTGAACCACCACTGGCATTCTCTCCGTTAGCAATTACAAAATCTATTCCTCTCGTTTCTCGTATCCGTGGTAGAACCTCTTTTAAATACTCACGTGCTGGTCTACCAACAATATCTCCAATAAATAAAATTCTCATCTTTACTTTGCGTAATCTATAGCTCTTACTTCTCTTATTACCGTTATCTTAATCTGCCCAGGATACTCCATCTCTTTTTCTATTCTCTTCTTTATTTCCAAAGCTAATAAAGCTATCTCCTCATCCTTCACTTTGTTAGGACTTACAATAACTCTTATTTCTCTTCCTGCTTGAATAGCAAAAGCTTTATCTACTCCTTCAAAAGAGGAAGCAATACTCTCTAACTCATGTAATCTCTTTATATAAGTCTCTAAAGTTTCTCTTCTTGCTCCCGGCCGAGAAGCACTTATGGCATCTGCTACTAAGGCCAGAAGGCTATAGATGGATTTAAACTCTACTTCTTCATGATGAGCTTCTGCAGCATTAACTACAATTTCATTCTCTCCATACTTCCTTAGAAGTTCTGCTCCAATTTTAGAATGCGTACCTTCTACTTGGTGATCTACTGCCTTTCCAATATCATGAAGTAAACCCGCTCTTTTGGCTAAATGGGAATTTAAATTTAACTCTGCAGCTAATATTCCCATAATAAATGCTACTTCCTTAGAATGTTGAAGGGCATTCTGCCCAAAGCTAGTTCTATACTTTAACTTCCCTAATAGCTTTATTAACTCAGGGTGGAGATTATGAATTCCTACCTCAAAAGAAGTTTGTTTGCCTTCCTCTATCAATCTCTTCTCAAACTCTTTCTTTGTTTTTTCCACTACTTCCTCAATACGTGCGGGATGAATTCTTCCATCAGCAACCAAACTCTCTAAAGCTAAACGGGCGATTTCTCTCCTTATAGGATCAAAACTAGAAATACTTACTGCTTCAGGAGTATCATCAATCACTAAATCTACCCCTGTAAGCATCTCAAATGCCCTTATGTTTCTCCCCTCTCGACCAATAATCCTTCCTTTTATTTCATCGTTAGGAAGCTGCACTACACTTACCGTAGTTTCTGTAGTATGCTCTACTGCGCAACGTTGGATAGCTAAAGAAACTATCTCTCTAGCCTTCTTTTCTGCCTCTTCTTTAACTTCTTCTTCTATCTCTCTCAACATCTTTGCCTTCTCTTGCCGTAACTCCTCCTCAAATCTTTTAAGAAGAAGTTCTCTGGCTTCTTGAGGAGTTAAAGAAGAAATCTTTTGAAGACGTTCTTTCTCCTCCTCGATTAGCTTATCCAATTCTTCTCTTCGTTTTTCTAACTCCAGAGAGGCAGTTTTTAAACTCTCTTCTCGCTTGGAAAGCTCTCTCTCTTTAGTTTCTATAAAATCTAATCTCCTCTCTAGGTTCTCTTCCCTTTGAGTTAGTTTCCTCTCTAACTGAGTAAGCTCTTCTTTCTTTTGACTTGTTTGCTTTTCAAAGTCTAATCTTAACTTGTAAAGCATTTCTTTAGCATCTAAATCTGCTTTTCTAGCAATCTGCTCTGCTTTTTGGTTTGCTTCTTCTATAAATTTTGCCGCTTCTTCTTTTGCTCTTTTAAGCTTACTTTTTCCTAAAAACTCTCCTAAAAAATACCCCCCTCCTAATCCTACTAATAGTCCAAGGATAATATAAATAGCAAGCATTTTTACCTCCTCCTAGTTTTTAAGCTGTAATATTTAAAGAGAGTTAGTATCAGTAATTAAGATGTTTACCTTTTCGTCATGAGGGAATTGATGAGGAAGGTTTTCTATTACTTGGAAATCAAAAGCAACACCAACCTTTTTTATTTTCTTAGGTAATTTTTTTAAAAAGCGGTCATAGAAACCTGCACCTCTTCCTAATCGATATCCTTGAGGACTAAATCCTAATCCTGGAACAATCACTAAGTCTAACTCCTCTAGTTCCACTCTTTTTGTCTTCTTTGGATTAGGATGAGTAGTCCCCCAAGGTCCTTTTATAAAATCTTCGTCTAAATTTTTCACCTCGTAAGGATACAAACCCCTTCCTTCTATAAAAGGGAAACATATCCTTTTTTTATCCATATCCTTCCTCACCATCCCTAAAAGGTTTACTTCACCCTTTAAAGGGTAGTAAACCATAACACATTTAGCCTCGATATATTCATGAAGTTTCTGTAAATTCTTCTCAACATTTTTACTCCTCCTTTCTATCTCCTCCAAAGTAAGGGAAAGTAATTTATCCAATAATTTTTTCCTGAAACTTTCCTTCATTTTTTATCGGCTACTGTAGAATTTTTATTATACCATTAATTAGACCAAAGTAAAAATGTTTTTAAATTTTAACTTGTTGATTACAAAAGAGTTAGCTAAGGTTGGCGATTAGGTAATTTTAAATTATCTAAAAATTCTTTTATCTTCTTCTCCTCCCCTACACTAAGAGGATAATAGTACTTTTTGCTCACTCCATAACTCTGAGTAATGTAGCCTCCAAA
>QNCE01000080.1 GCA_003644405.1 Candidatus Omnitrophota bacterium
AAACGCTGGGAAGAGATAAGTCTAAATAATGCTGAGATAATCTTCGTTGCTTATGGGATTTCTTTTAGGATAGCTTATGAAGCAGCAAAGATTTTAGAGAAGGGAGGGGTGAAGGTAGGGATATTTAGACCAATAACTTTATGGCCTTACCCTTACACACCTCTTAAGAAAGCCTCTCAAGATAAAAGAGCGATTTTTGTCTTTGAACTTTCCAGCGGTCAGATGGTAGAAGATGTAAGGTTAGCTGTGGGAGAGAAAACCCCTCTTTATTTCTATGGTCGTATGGGAGGAGGGGTTTTTGATGAGGAAGAGTTAGCTAAGTTTGTTAAGAAAAAGTTAAAGCGATAGTTAGAGAGTAAGTTTATGAAGAAAGAAGTTATGAAACCTCCCAAGAGTTTAAGAAGAGTAACTACTCATTACTGCCCTGGTTGTGGTCATGGGATAGCTCACAGAATCGTTGCTGAGGTAGTAGATGAGTTAGAGATAAGAGAAAAGACTGTAGGAGTAGCTCCTGTAGGATGTAGTGTGATAGCTTACGATTACTGGGATTTTGATGTTAGTGAAGCTGCTCATGGAAGAGCTTTAGCGGTAGCTACAGGGATAAAAAGGTGTCGGCCTAATCTTGTAGTATTTACTTATCAAGGAGATGGGGATCTTGCTTCTATTGGTATAGCAGAGACTCTTCATTGTGCTAATCGAGGAGAAAATCTAACTTGCATTTTCATAAATAATGCTTGCTATGGAATGACAGGAGGCCAGATGGCTCCCACCACTTTAGTGGGACAAAAGACTGCTACCACTCCTTGGGGAAGAGATCCGCAAAGAAAGGAAGGGTTTCCTTTAAAAGTTTGTGAATTGTTAGCTAACCTTCCTGGAGTAGTTTACTTAGAGAGGGTTTCTCTTGCTAATCCTTCTCAAGTAGTAAAAGCTAAGAGAGCAGTTAAAGAGGCGTTTCTTAACCAGATAGAAGGAAAAGGGTTTTCTTTAGTGGAAGTTTTAAGTCCTTGTCCTACTATCTGGCGGATGAGTGCTCCTGAAGCAGTAAGATGGATAGAAGAAGTGATGCAAAAGTTTTTTCCCTTAGGAAGGATAAAATGATTACGCCTTCTAAGTTAGAGGAAAAGATTTTTATTGCTGGATTTGGAGGCCAGGGAGTGATGGTTTTAGGGAAAATTTTAGCTTGGGCAGGATTAAAAGAGAAGAGGGTGGTTAGTTGGTTGCCTTCTTATGGAGCAGAGATGCGTGGAGGCACTGCTCATTGTTTCGTGAGGTTAGCTTCCCAGAAGATTGGTTCTCCCACATTTGCCTACCCTACAATAGCGTTTATTTTTAACCAACTTAGTTGGGATAAGTTTACTTCTAAGGTAAGGAAAGCTAAGTTAGTAATTGTTAATAGCTCGTTAGTAAAGAGCAGGTATTTTTCTCCCAATGTGAATTTAATCCCTCTTAACCAATTAGCTTTGGAAGTAGGTTCTCTTAAGTTAGTTAATACCGTGGCTTTAGGCTTTTTTTTAAAAAAGAGGAAGTTGCTGAAACTTTCTACAGTAGAGATTGTTTTAAAAAGTTTTTTTAAGGAGAAAGAAATTGTTGAAATGAACCTAAAGGCTCTGCGAGTAGGGATAAACTATGGTTAAAACACGGTTTGCCCCTTCTCCTACAGGATTCCTTCATCTTGGAGGAGCAAGGACCTGTTTGTTTAGCTGGCTTTACGCTCGCAAAAGTAAAGGGAAGTTTATTTTAAGAATTGAAGATACCGACCGCCTCCGCTCCAAGAAGGAATATTTAGAGGAAATTTTAGAAAGTTTATCTTGGTTAGGTATTGATTGGGATGAGATTTTTTACCAATCCCAGCGACTCTCTATCTACCGAGAGTATGCCCAAAAATTAGTAGAGGAAGGAAAGGCTTACTATCGAGAGGGAGCAGTATTTTTTAAGTATCAATTTGACGAAGTTGAGATAGACGATTTAATAAGAGGGAAGGTCACTTTTAGAGAACTTCCTAAGCAAGAGGAGGTAATTATAAAAAGCGACGGTACCCCTACTTACAACTTTGCTTGCACTGTAGATGATGCTTTAATGGGAATAACTCACGTAATAAGAGGAGAAGATCATCTTTCCAACACTCCTAAGCAGATTTTGATGTACAAAGCTTTAGGGGTTTTTCCTCCTCGGTTTGCTCATATTCCCATGATTTTATCCCAAAGTGGAGGAAAAATGTCTAAGCGAGAAGGAGCTACTTCTATAAGGGAGTATAGAGCTGGAGGGTACCTACCGCAAGCAGTAGTAAATTATCTTCTTCTTTTGGGTTGGTCTCCAGGAGGAAATAGAGAGATAATTTCTTTGGAAGAGGCAATTCAAACTTTTGAGTTGAAAGGTGTAAATAAGAATCCCTCTACTTTCTCTCAAGATAAATTTGATTGGCTTAACTCTCAATATATAAAACTGAAACCAATAGATGAACTTACTACTTTAGTGAAAGAGTTTTTAGAAGAAAAAAAATTTTTACCCCAAAAAGTAACACTTGATTACTTAAGAAAAGTGGTAGCTCTCTTTAAAGAGAGGATTTCCAAGTTAGGAGATCTTATGGATTGGGGATACTTTTGCTTCTATGATGATTTTTCTTACTCTCCGGATACCCAGGATATTTTGAAAAGAAAATTATCTAAAGAGGTAGAAGTGTTAATAGAGAGACTTTCCCAAATAGAGGATTTTACTAAAGAAAATATAGAGAAGGAGTTTCGTCAAACTGCTCATTTTTTGAGATTGAAAGCAAAAGATTTAGTGCACCCCACTCGTATAGCTCTAACAGGAAGAAAAATTGGTCCTGGCCTTTTTGAGACTATGGAAGTTTTAGGAAAAGAGAAGGTAATAGAGAGATTAAAAAGACTGTGTCATTGGTGGGAGGAAAGAAATTAGTATTTTAGTAGCCTGCCCAAATTAATCCTACTTTTCAATAAGTTAAAAAATCAAAATCTGGAGAAAAAAATAAGAAAGGAGGAACGTTTGATTATCCTAAGAAACAAATTTTTAATCCAAATTTAACTTTTTCTTTCAGTAAAATCTACCATCGTCTTTTTTCTGGGGCAAGCTATTTATAACCTTCCTCAGCCAGCCAATTTTTTCTACCCTTCTTATGTCAAAATCAGGAACGTAGGGCTTTATATCTAACAAAGGTGTGCCGTCAACGATATCCACATCCTCTACTTCTAAAACATTACCCTCTATATTTAGTAGTTTTACCACTGATATTCCAATAGCATTCGGCCTCTTGGGGGCTCTTGTGGCAAAAACTCCGTGAAGATTGTCATCCATATAAGGTTTAACTATCAAGGAATAACCTCTTATTAAATGGAAATGATAGATTAGAATTATATGAGAAAATCCCTCCAAATCTTTTAGACCCTCTTTATATTCTTCGTTGATAACAACCTTACCTTTAATCCCCTTTGCTGATTTAGGTTGGATTGGGGTACCTTTTGGCATCTTAAAAGGAGAATAAATTACCCCAATTGGTTTATAAATTATCTGTTTATCCATATTTTAAAATTGCATCCTTTATCATTAAAATAGCAGCCACACCCAGCAAAACGAAACCAAAGATTAACCTTACAGTCCTTGATTTTAATCTTTTAGCCATTAGCCTAGAACCTAACTGGCTTCCCAGAAATACCGCAATTACACAGAGAATCCATATCATCCAATTAGGCCTGGCCGCGGTAAGAATATGAGATATAAAACTAGAGGTTCCGGAAAATGTCACTACCATTGCCGAAGTTCCTGCTGCCACTTTTGGTTCTAAGCCGGCAATATAAAGTAAAGGGACAACGAAACTCCCCCCGCCTCTTCCGATAAGGCCGGCGAAGAAACCCAAAATACTTCCAGAAACAATACCCAAAACTAATCTCTGCGATGAAGAAAGCACCCCTCTCTTAGGTTTCCAGCCACTAAGCATAAGAAGGGCTGCTGTAGCAGTAAAAAGAGCAAACACCAAAATAACTGGTTTGGTAGGTAAACTTATATTTACCCAGGTACCTAAAGGAGCAGATATCACCATAAAAATCCCAAAAGGCAAAGCTACCCTCCACTCTAGCAGTTTCTTCCTAGCATAGACGAAGGCAGCAGATGATGAATTTACCACATTAAGAAGCATCCCCAAAGGGATGGCTTGTGTCTTAAAGTCCATCCCCAGCCAGAATAAAATTGGTATATAAAGCTGAGACCCTCCCATACCGAGCATAGAAAAGACAAAAGCAATAACAAAAAATATTGGTGGAGCAAGATAAACTGTATTCATATCATACTTCTTTAACCAGGTACAGATATCTCATCTTTTAAAATTTAATTTTATTTTTCACACCCCATACCCAGAACAGGACAATCATACTTTCTTACCATTTTTAACCCTCATTTTATTTTCCGCTACCGTCTCACCACAAATTTCGTACCTAAGCACCTCAAAACTTGGCTTAGGTGTGGGTTTAAATTCATAAGTAAATATTTCAGATACATCTAAAAGTTCTTCATCAGGACGAGTTATGCAGCATGAAATACTCCAGTCTCAACTAAAGCAATTTTTGCCATATTGGGCTCTCGTTCTACACCCAGAACCTTCAAAGCAAGTCTTCCTGCTCTAAAACCAAGAGGCATTGCTCCGCATAGATGGCCGTGGATAATTAGAGCAGATTCTAAAACTTTGTCCCAATCTTCGCCTAAGACCTTGGTACTTTCTGCTATCTCTTTAAAATTTTCAAATCTTGTTTTATCCATCACAATCACCTTCCCATAATATTAACTCATATTCACTGTCTTCTCTTCTGATAAAACTTTATGAATCTCTCCAAGGCTTTTTTCCTTTCTTCAATCCTTTTAACCCAGGCACGAAGCAAAGCCTTGCCACGGGAAGTAATTTTATAAATCCTCTTTCTTCTTTTCTTCTTCCTCTGCCAGATTGACTTAACAAAGCCTTCTTTCTCCAGACTTCTTAAAGTCCGGTATACCGCTCCAATATCAATTGATTCCTCATGAAAGCCTGTTTTTCTTAAATTCTCCATGAGCTCATACCCATAAGAAGGCTTTTTCAATAAAAATAAAAGAAGGCTGGGCTGTATAAAGCGGGAAACTCTATGCAGAGAAAAGGCGCAAGCCTTCTCTTTCTTCTTAAGTTTCTCTTTCAGAGACTGTTTCTTCATAACTTTACAATTATATGTCTTAATCTTATATGTTTAAATCATATAATAAACTCAATTACTTGTCAAGTGGAGATTCAACCTGGAGTTCCCCCCAAATTTTTAGGTCAATAAGGGAAATAGAAATAGCTGTTTTTCTCTAACTGATTCCTTTCTTTTACTCCACAGCCACTTCCATCTTGTATTAAATAGAATTCTAAATATTCCATCTGCCAATGCATAGTCCTTAAGAGGCTTAAATCCCAAATAACATTTGATGGATAAACTTCCTCTTTGCCTTCTTTAACCCTTCAGTTAACTTATCAGAGAACCTTAGCAACTGCTCATTGACTTTTTCCCTGATTACTATATCATTATTCATAGGGGCACCTCCTTGTTTTTGGGAAAGTCTTTTCCCATT
>QNCE01000081.1 GCA_003644405.1 Candidatus Omnitrophota bacterium
ATACTACACTTTACTTTTATGACCCTTTTCTAGAGAGAAAAGAGGAGTTAACTTTGGTTCGTAAGGGTAAGGTAACCATTGCCTTAGATGGTGAAGAGAAAGAAGCACATCTTATTTACATTCATTTTGGTGATGCCAGAGGTAAGGTTTATATAGATAATCAAGGTAAGTTATTAAAGGAAGAGTTTCTGGGTTTTGAATTTGTGAAAAAAGAGCCTTCTGTTCTTTTTAAAGAGAAACCAGTTCTTACTATGGGCAATTTAGCCAACTACTTAGCTGTAAAGGCCACTCCCTTACCTAATAAAGAAAATTTAGTTTACCTTAAGCTGAAGTTAGAGGGAGTATCCAAAGAATTTATAAGAGAAGATTTCAACCAAAGAGTAGAGTTCAAAGATGGATACTTTATTGTGCAAGTATATAAAAAAGAACCTCAGAGGATAGAGAACCTTCCTCTACAAGGAGAATTTAACTCTTATCTTAAGGAAGACAGATATATCAAGTTTAAAACACACAAAATAGAAGAGTTGGTTTCTTCCATTATAAAGGGAGAAAACAACCCTTTGGTAATTTTAGAAAAGTTTCTTTTTTGGATTAATACACATATCAAAAAGGTTCCTACTCTTTCTTTACCTAACACTTTAGATGTGTTAGAGATTAAAGAAGGGGATTGTGGTGAGTTGAGTGCTCTTCTAGTAGGATTTTTAAGAAGTGTAGGTATTCCTTCCTACGTCAATATTGGATTGGTTTACAACAAAGGTAAATTCTTTTATCATGCTTGGCCATCGGTCTTTGTAGGAGAATGGATAGATACCGATCCTGCCTTCAATCAGCTGATAGCCGACCCCACTCATATAAAACTTTTAAAAGGTTTAGAGTCTCAATTTCAGATTTCCAAAATTATTGGTAATGTTAAGATAGAAATATTAGAGTATAAGTAAAGATGATTATTGTAGAAAATTTATCTAAAAAATTTGGTACTCTCTTAGCAGTAAAGGACTTAAATCTTCACATTAAGAAGGGAGAGTTTTACTCTCTTTTGGGTCCTAACGGTGCGGGTAAAACTACTACAGTAAAAATTATTGCTGGACTTATGAGGCCTACTCAAGGTAGGGTTTTAATAAATGGTTATGATATTGAGAAAGAATATATTAAAGTAAAGCAGATTTTAGGATTTATTCCCGATAATCCTTTTCTCTACGAAAATTTAACTCCTTATGAGTTTTTAAGATTTATAGGAGATATTTTTGGTGTGGATAAAGATAAAGTTCTTAAAAGTATAGATTACTACTTTGAGATGTTCAATCTCAGAGAATACAAAGATGTGCTTATAAAAGAGCTCTCTCACGGTACAAAGCAGAAAATCGTCTATATCTCAAATTTTTTACATTCTCCCTTAGTATACCTTATTGACGAACCTTTGGTAGGATTAGATCCTTTTAGCATTCATCTTTTAAAGAAACTTCTTAAAGAGGAGACAAAAAAAGGAAGAACGATTTTGATGTGTACTCATATTTTATCTATCGCCGAAGAATTATCTGATCGCATAGGGATTCTCAGCGAAGGCGAGCTTATTACTCAAGGTTCCCCTTGTTTCTTAAAAGAGAAAGAATGCAGTGAGACTTTAGAGAAGCTTTTTTTAAAACTTACCCAAAGCGAATGAGAGAGATAGTTTTCTTCCGTCTTATCTCTTTTAAAAACAACCTCCTTTACTTAATAAAACATAGAGCCGCCAAGACCTGGGGAGCAGGGATTTTTTCTCTCTTTACTGTAGGAGGACTTTACTTTGGGTTGTGGGAAGGATTACAGTTTATAACTTCTTTGGGAGGATTAGGAGTGGTAATTATTAAGAAAGTCCTCTTTATTCTTTTCTTTATTCTTTTCTTTATGATAGCAATTAGTTTTGGTGTCTTATTCTATGGTATGGGGTTTAAAAATAAAGAGACTGCCTATCTTATAAGCCTTCCTATAGAAAGAGAAAAAATTCTCTCTTATAAGTTTGGAGAAGCTTTTTTATTTTCTACTTGGATACCTTCTTTGGGATTGATTCTATTTTTTTTAAGCTATGCTTTCGTTGCTAGAGTTAGTTTGATCTTTCCTTTGGTAGCTTCCTTTTATATTATCCCTTTTTTCATAATTGCTTCCTTTTTGGGATATTTGACTACCCTTTTTTTAGCTAAATTTATTAATAAGGGAAAAATACTTTTATGGTTAGGTTTATTTTGTGGATTGGTTGCTTTTTTATACTTTCTTTACTTTGGGAATCCTCATCGAGGAGGATTGCTTTTTTTTCTTTCTGAAGAAGTAGTTTTCTTTAAAGTTGCTAAGTTATGGTACTTACCTTACTCTTGGCCAGCCTACGGGCTAATCCACTGGGAGGATAAAGCGTGGGGGAAATCCTTACTATACTTTCTTAACCTTTGGAGTTTAGCTTTTTTGGTATTAAGTTTTGTTCCTAGCCTTCAGAGGAGATTTATAGATAGTTACTTTCTTCAGTTTTCCTACCTTCATAAGAAGAGGAGCTATTTATCTTTTGTAGAGAAAGTTTTTTCTAAGATAAGTTTCCTTCCTAACTATCTACGTTCTTTCATGGTCAAGGATGTTAAATTTTTTACTAGAGAACCTGCTTTTTGGTTACAGTTAATAGTATTTTTTGGAATACTTTTTTTCTACTTTACTAACTTAAGAAAGTTTTCCTACCACCGTTTAGAAGATGTATGGAAGAGTTTACTAACTTTTTTAAATACTTTTAGTATTCTTTGTGTAGTTTCTGCTATGAGTGTAAGATTTGTTTTTCCTCAATGGAGTTTGGAAGGAAGAAACTACTGGATCCTAAAACTCAGTCCCATTCCCTTAGGGAAGGTATTCTTAGAAAAAATCATCCTCTCTTTAGGCGTATTTCTGCCTATCTCAATATTTCTTATATCTCTCTCTAATTTAATGCTTAAGATTGAATTTCTCTTTTTCTTTCTAACTTTAGTTATAGTGATAATTTCTACTTTTACTATGGTTACTATCTCTTTGGGATTAGGTGCTATCTTTGCTAATTTTAAGCAGAGGTATTACCTCCAGGCAGTAGAAAGTTTTGGAGGATTTGTGGTTTTAATGTTGAACTTAGGATACGTTTTTTTTACTGTCTTTTTATTTGGGGGATTGTCACATTTTTATTTTTTAAACAAATTATCTAATTTTCTACCTCTCTTAAAAAGAAGTTTGATTTTATGGATGATAGCTAGTTTAGTTTTTTCTTTAGCCGCTACTCTATTAGGAATGAAAAAGATAGCCGAGAAAGAGTATTAACTCTTGAAAAACTTTAACAATCTTAGTATGATATAGCTATGTTAGATGTAAAGTTTATTAGGGAAAATACTGAATTAGTTAAGCAAGCTTTAAAAAATAGAGGATACGATTTCGATTTAGATGCTTTTCTCCAGTTAGATGAGAAAAGGAGAGACTTAATAAAGAAGATTGAGAATATACGTTTTCAGAAAAATAAAGCTAATGAAGAAATAAAAGCTCTTCTCAAAGAGAAAAAAGATGTTTCATCTCAAATACAAGTGACTAAGAGGCTCTCTCAGGAGTTAGATACTTTAGAAGAAGAATTTAAAAAAGTAAAACAAGAATTTAACTGGCAGGTTCTTAACATCCCTAATATTCCTCACTCTTCAATACCTGTAGGAGACGCTTCGGCTAATAAGATAGTTTTTACTAAAGGAAGGGTTAGAAAGTTTAACTTTAAGCCTCTTACTCATATAGAGTTAGGAGAGCATTTGGGGATTTTTGACTTTAAAAAGGCAGCTAAAATATGCGGATCTAACTTTATTCTCTTTGAGGGTGAGGGTGCTAAGTTGGAAAGAGCTTTGATAAATTTTATGCTCAATTTACACACTAAGGAACATGGGTACAAGGAAGTATTTCCTCCTTTTTTAGTTAATAGAACATCTATGACTACTACCGGTCAACTTCCTAAATTAGAGGAAGATATGTATCGGTTAAGAGACGATGATTACTTTTTAATTCCTACAGCAGAGGTTCCTGTGACTAACATTTATAGAGAAGATATCTTAGAGGAGAAGGAATTACCTATTTACTATGTTTCTTATACTGCCTGTTTCAGGAGAGAAGCTGGTTCCTACGGGAAAGAAACAAAGGGATTAGTTAGGGTTCATCAGTTTGACAAAGTAGAGTTAGTTAAATTTACTACTCCTCAAAGTTCTTATCAGGAATTAGAAAAACTCCTTGGCGATGCTTGTAGAGTAATTGAATTGTTAGAATTGCCTTATCGTGTTATCCTTCTAGCTACTGCTGAGTTAAGCTTCGCTGCTACCAAATGCTGCGATATTGAAGTTTACGCACCAGGAATCCAGCAATGGCTGGAGGTATCTAGTTGTTCCAATTTCGAAGATTTTCAGGCTCGGCGAGGAAATATAAGATATAAGGAAGCTGGAAGTGGAAAATTAAGATTTGTGCATACTTTAAATGGTTCTGGAGTAGCTTTGGCAAGATTGGTTATTGCCATTTTAGAAAATTATCAGCAAAAAGATGGTTCTGTAGTTATTCCTAAGGTTTTAAGAAAGTACCTAGATGGAAGAAAAAAGCTTACAAAATAATTACATTCTTACTATAGTCAAACTAGTTCTTTTCCTAATAATCTTTTGCTTTCTTGTTGAGCTAAGTAAGGTATTTTTAAAAGAGATGAGACTAAAAGAGAGTTTAAAAATAAGTGTGCTTTTTAACTCTGTTCTCTTTTGTTTTGCCTTCTATACCTTTCTTGCTGATTTAGATAACCTTTATAGAAAAATTCAGAGATTCTTCTTTCGTTCTACTTTTCTCTTTTTATGTTTACCTTCTTTGGTTATTCTTCTTGGTGTAGGTTTTTTTCTTTTCCCTAAAATTATGGGATTCTCCTTCTCTAAGGAGCTTTTTCTTTTTCTTGGAGGTTTCGCCTTTACTTCTCACTTGATTTTTGTTGCTCGCCAGATCAAGGGACGAACGTTTACAGGTTTTGTAAACTATTTATTTATGTTCAGTATCCTCTATATTCTCAACTTAATAATCTTCGGTATGTATTTAAAGATAGTTTTCAATCTACATTTAACTAAGCTTATCTTTGAGGGGGTAAGAGGGGGAGCTTCTTCAATAAAGATTCTTTTTGTTCAGCTCTTTAAGTAAAATCTAAAAAGGTAAGTTGTTTGGAGGGGTGGCCGAGTTCGGCTTAAGGCGGCGGTCTTGAAAATCGCTCTCCGACTTAATGTCGGAGCGGGGGTTCAAATCCCTCCCCCTCCGTTGTATTTAAAATTTAAAAGCTTTCAGATTAAATAGATGATGGTAGATATTAAATTGCTAAGCTATTTTGGACCCAACAGAAAAAAGACTCCGACTTCGTCGGAGGTTGGGTGCAAATGCTTTCCTTTTCGTATTAAGAAGAGTTTTTGATGTTAAGCTAATTCTTCATAAAGATGAGGTACTTTAAGTAAAAGATTTTCTCTTACAGGTTGAAAAGAGAATGTGTTTAATATATAATTATACCCAAATCTCTA
>QNCE01000082.1 GCA_003644405.1 Candidatus Omnitrophota bacterium
GCCTATCAAAAAGATTCGGTTTAAAGTTAAGCTGTCCGAAGAACACACTATCAAAAAAATTCTCCCAATTGCCCTCAGCATCCATTATTATCATCTCTATATCTAAAGATTTGATAGGCTCAATTAAACCTTATCCAGGGCCATTATCGTCGGGAAATTCTAAAACAGGAGAGTTTTTAAAAATATCTCCTAAAAACTGTGCAGTTTCATCACTTGTTGGATACAGCCTCTTTTCTTTCTAAGAGACTTTATTTTCTCTGAAAGATAATTATTCTCTCTTATTTTGCTATTAAAATAATATTATTTTTTTACCAACCTTTATATTCCTATCTCTTTTTTTATTATTCAAGAAAAATATAAAAGGTTCCTTTCTCCCTTTTAGAGGAAAAGATAGACTTTGAGCGCAGGAGGCGGATCCCGACAATACATCGGGAGAAGCCGAGCACAAAGACTGTCTGGGGTAGTGAAAAATTTAAACTTTGTGATGCTAAAAGCGAGGTGCAGACTCGGGTAAGTAATAATTCTATATTTTAAACTTTTTCACTACCGTCAATAAAAAAAATTCAGAGGTAGAAGTTTAGATATTAGATAACTAGAGAGTCTCAAGGAGTTTTAGATAAATTTCTTATTGGAAATTCGCTTGGGAATTTTTATAGTGAAAGTTGTCCCTTCTCCGGGATATGAGCGACAAGTTATCTTACCTCTATATAACTCTACTGTTTTTTTCACAATATATAAACCTAAACCTGTGCCTTCTTTTTTACCGTAAGTAGCCCCAAGCTTAAATAGAGTCTTTTGTATCCTTTTAGGTATACCTGGACCATTATCACTTACAGTAAACTTTATATAATCATCTTCTTGAGAAGAAGTAATAGTAACGCTGGCTTTGCCTCCACTAGCTTCTCCTGCATTCCTTATTAAATTGAAGAATACTCTTTCAAATCTATCCCTATCTAAGGTTAACTTCCCCTTATAGTTTAACTCCAGCTTAATATCTTCAACGTATTTTTTCCAGCTTTCTAGAACCCCACTAAAAAACGTCTCTAAATCAACTTCTTTAAAAAGAGGTTTAAATCTACCTCTTACCGTATCTTTAATCTCTCCAATTAACTTCTCTTGCCTACTTGCTGCCTTAGCAATCTCATCCAAGTCCTTTTGAACCCTCTCTAAAATCTTCATCTTCTCTTCAAGGGATAAATCTCTCTTTAAACACTCTTTCAAATTTTCTTTAATTAACTGAGGCATATTCATAATTACCATAAGGGGATTGGCGATATCGTGGTAGATAGTAGAAACTAGCCTTCCAATTTCCGCTAATCTCATCTCTCTCTCAATATTCTCCTTCTCTTTAATTCGGTGATACCAACCAAACATAATAAACACCATTAAGAGGATAAATATAGCAAATCCTATAAGTAACCTATATGTATCACTTTGATAAGTATGAATTAGAGGAGTAATTTTTTTCACATCAAAGAATTTCCCTACGAGCCACCTCCTTTTACCTATATCTATATAAGTATAAAGAAAAGGAGAAGCTCCTGGATTAAAAAATATTCCTTTAGAAACTTCTTCAGCTGAAGGACTAAATTTGATGTCTAACTTCTGGTAGAGAAGTTTTGGTTGAGGAGCAGCAAAAAATATTCCCTTCTCATTTACTAACCATAAATTATACTCCTCCAGTTTAGAAAGAAAATCTTTCATTTCAATATTTACTGCTACTATTCCTTTTAGAGTGCCTTTAGGGGTAAAAAGGGGGGTAGCTAATCTTAGAGTGGGGCGATAGGGCTGTTCTAGCTTTCCCTCCTCCATATTTAAATCTAGATTAGAGACATAAATTTGGCCAGGAGAAAAGGCGATAGATTCAATAAAACAGTACTGGTGATTTTTATCCTGAAGTTCTTCTGAAGGAACTATATAGAAAGAATCTCCTTCCCTATTTATCCTGACTACTTCCTTTCCATTCTCATCAAGATACCGAATCTGAAAAAACTCTTTATGAGTCTGAGAAAAAACTAGGAAATCTTCTCTTAAATCTTTCAGCAACACCTCTTTATCCTCAGGATTGGTAGCAGTTATTAACTTTTTAAGGCTAGTTAAGTTAGAGAGAAAAAGAAGGTTGTTTTTAGCGGTTTCTAGGGTATTTTGAAGATTATCTCGTAACTCCTCTACAATCAATATATCCTTTAACTTTAAAATAGAGATACCCAGATTTACTATCTTTTTGTGTATAGCTTTAAAGGAAAAACTGACGAAAACCCCTATACCTATCAGAAATATCAAAACGATAAAAAATAAGAGTTTCCTATTCATTGGTATCGCTAAAAAAGCTACTTTAGGAAATAAACTCTCCCCACAGAAAAAATCTCTTTGGAGGACTTTAAAACTTCTAAAGTCTCTGGATGGTAGAAACTTAGTTACTCTACACTGTAAATATTATACCAAAGGAAAAATTTATAAAAAGAGTCAGGGCTAAGTTTAAAGAAGATATAGAGTTTAACGAAACTTACCTTTAATATCGACTTCCTCTAGGGTATCTACTCATATTAAAGTTATCTCTTCGAGGTTTCCTCTTTTGGGCTTTACTCACTCTTAATGTTCTCCCGTTTAGTTGTTCTCCATTTAGTGCATCTATTGCCTTCTTAGCTTCCTCTTCGGTATTAAATTCTGCAAAACCAAAGCCCTTTGATCTCCCGGTATATCTATCAGTTACAACTGTAATATCCTTAGCTTCCAGACCATTTTTTTCTAAAATTCTTGCTAAATCACTTTCTGCTACACTATACTCTAAATTACCAATATAAATTTTTCTTTCTTCCTCCATCATTCTCCTCCTTGATTTTTATTCCGAAAATATTAACTTCTCTGCGCCCGTCTAGTTTTATTTACCCTACATCATCTAACCTCCTTTTAACTATCCTTAGAAGTTGAAACTGAAGAGAGTTGTAAGCACAACCTCCCAAACTTCTACTCTCTTCTACTCAATCTTCCTGATCTTTACATGAAAAATTAATGTCTTTCCTGCTAAAGGATGGTTTAAATCAAGCACTACAGTATCCTCTTTAATTTCACTAATTCTTACCGGCAATGTTCTTCCTTCAGGGGTACGCATTTGAAGATACATTCCTATTTGGGGTTTCAAGTCTTTAGGTAAAGAATTAGAAGAAATCTCATAGAAAGCACGAGGATCAGGTAACCCATAAGCCTCTTGAGGAGGGAGGCGAATTTCTTTCTCCTCTCCTACACTCATCCCTTCTAACCCCTTAGCTAACCCAGGAATAATCTGACCTTCTCCATGAATATACTGGAAAGGCTGTTCAGGTGAAGATTTATCTACCACCTCTCCATCTACTGTAAGTACATAATCAAAAGAAACCTTCCTCCCATTCTCAACAATCATCTTGCCCCCTTTTCCTTCAAGATACATAGAGAAACTAAAAACTAACCCTGCACATATTATAAGAAACATACGCTTCATTCCTACTCCCTATACCTACTAATAAAAATAAAAAACCGCAAGGCTTACTTAACCTTAGAAGCCTTGCGGCTCTAAGATCCTTAAACCCTATCTACTATACTATCTTTAAGGATATTGTCAACAGTAAAGTTAAGACTTAAGCTTTTCCCTTACTAGCCTACTTACCTCCTTAGGCTCAGCTCTTGCTCCTACTTTTTCTAAAACAGCTTTAATCACTCTCCCCATATCCTTAAGGGAAGTAGCACTAAGTTGAGAAATAACCTCATCGATAACTGTGGATAGCTCTGTCTCACTAAGAGGTTGGGGTAAATAAGATTCTAGTATCGCCAGCTCTTTCTCTATAGCTCTAAGAACATCTGAACGATTAGAGGAAAGAGCAGTTTCTTTAATTTCAGAAAGACGTTTCTTTTGTTTCTTAAGCACTTCCCATACTTGATTGTCCTGGAGTTTATCTTTCTTTAATTCAATGGCTACGTTTTTAAGCTCTGCTCTTATAAAACTTAAAAACTCTATTCTGTGTCTATCTTTATCCTTTAACGCTTGCAAATAATCTCTGTAAATTCTTTCTTCCAACATAGGATTGATTATAACATATTCCCTTAAGATAAGCAACAGCTCTCATAGGCTCGAATTGACTCATATTAAATGTTACCCAAATTAAATCGAAATTGTTTCGTTAACTCATAAATAATGTTACTAAAATATACTCCCAGAAAGGGGGTATATTATGACTCCTAAAACTAAGATGGAATACTTAGAAAGTATTTATTTACGCTATAAAAAAGCTTCTGAGAAAGAAAAAATCTATTATCCTTACTGAGTTCTGCTTAAATTGCAACTACCACAGAAAACATGCTATAAGACTTCTTAATAACTTCAAACGCTTCGCCAAACCTAAACCTAAGAAACGAGGTAAACCTTCCAAATATAATAAACCTTCTGTAATAGAACCTTTAAAGCGTATCTGGGAGGTGTGTTAATTCAAATTAAAGATGTAGAGAATAGTTTACCCTTTCCTCTACTTGGTTTTGATACTGATAATGGTAGCGAATTCTTAAACTGGCATCTGTTTAGACATTTTACCCCGAACCCCGCCCTTTCCTTGAAAGGGCGGGGTTCGGGGTTTACCCAGAGAAAGAACCCTGTTCAGTTTACTAAAAAGCCCTCTATCAAAAGCAAGACAACTGCCATATAGAGCAGAAAAACTGGACACAGATTAATATAACTTACTCAATCAAAATAATCTTTACTCTTAAGTTGTAGAAACCTCCTTTCCTCCTTGGTAAGACTACCTATTCCATATTTAGCTATTTTATCTAAGATACGATCAACTTCCTTTTTCATCTTATCTTGAGATATTCTTTTCTTATGTCCTTTTCTTTTTATCAACCACTCCTTAAGAAGAAAAAGAGAGTGAAAGAATTTAAAAAATAATAGTTCTCTTTTTAAATAAATGTATCCAAAAAGGGCTCCTCCTAAGTGAGCAAAGTAAGCGATACCACTTCCGGGAGAAGAGAGAGCTCCTAAAAGGTTGATTCCTCCTAACACCAAAATAGCATGTTTCATCTTCATAGGAAAGAAAAAGAATAATAAAATCGTGCTCTCAGGATACATCACTGCGTAAGCTACTAAAACCCCAAAGATTGCTCCGGAAGCGCCAATTACCACCGCATGAGAACTCCCGGAAAAAAGAAAACTGCATAAACCTGCACCTATACCAGTAAAAAAGTAGTAGAATAAAAACCTCTTTCTTCCCCAGGCACTTTCTACAGTAGGAGCAAAAAACCACAACATCAACATATTTATGGCAAGATGCATAACCCCCACATGGACAAACATATAAGTAAAGAATTGCCACAACATAAACTTAGAAAGTACCAAACTAGGTACTAAGCCTAATAGGGAAACCCAGGGAAGGTTAGGAATAATATGAATAATGAGAAATACTCCTACATTGATGCCAATAAGAAGGGGAACAACTTTTACTCTAGAGAAATTATGAAAGAGAATTGGAGAATAGAATGATAAGTTATTTCTCATCTA
>QNCE01000083.1 GCA_003644405.1 Candidatus Omnitrophota bacterium
AATAGCATAAATTTGTTCTCCAACGAGAACTAACATAGCTTTTATAATAGCTAGAGTTAAAGGTAAAGTAAGAATAAATTTTGTTCCCTTCCCTCGTTGAGTCTCTAAATCCAATCTTCCTCCCAGAGCATCCAACTTGTTGCGTACCACATCTAATCCCACTCCTCGGCCTGATACATCAGTCACTTTCTCACTGGTAGAGAAACCAGGCGTAGTAAGGATATCTAAAATCTGGCGATAGTCATTTTTGGAAACCTCTTGAGGAGAAATTAGTCCTTTCTCTGCTGCAGTAGCTACCACCTTATCTACATCTATCCCTCTCCCATCGTCACTAATCTCTATTATAATATGGCCCTTCTCTCGGGATACTTTGATGAGGACTTTGCCCCGAGAAGGTTTACCTACCTTTCTTCTTTCCTGAGGAGTCTCTATCCCATGGTCTATAGCATTCCTAATAAGGTGTATTAAAGGATCTCCTATCTCATCTAAAACTACCCTATCTAACTCTATCTCACTACCCACTATATCTAAATCTACCTCTTTACCCTCCTTACGAGACAAATCCCTAACAATGCGAGGAAAGTTATCTAAGATATAAGAAATGGGCAGAAGCCTCATCTTCAATGCCTCATCCTGAAGAGAAGAAACTAACCTCTCGATAAGATAAGTAGTCTCCTCTAAAGCTGTATAATCCTTGCTTATTACAGTCTGAGTAAGTCTACTTTTAGCAATAGCCAGTTCCCCCATCAGATTCATAACCTTATCTAATCGCTCTACAGGAATTCTCATACTCTGTATTTTTTTAATATAAGAAGTAGCTTTTCCTCTTTTTTTCTCTGCTTTTTCGGCAGAGGGAGTGAATTTAGAAACTTTAATCTCCTTAACCTCTAAGACCTTAGAAACTTCTTCTTCGATTTTCTCTGGTAGTTCCTTAGTAGCTAAAAAGAAATGAAATGAGTTTCCAAATGTACCGTCTTTCAACTTGTCTTCAGAAGGAATAACCTGGACTATTTGACCTAACATTCTCACTCTCTTAAGAATAAGAAAAACTCTAGCTCCCTTAAGAAGACAATCATCTTGCAGAGTCACTTCGCCTTTCAAAAGTTCCTTATTCTCCTCCTTTAACTTTTTAATATACTCCTCATCTATGGGGATTGAGTATTCCTGAGGAATTTGAGGATATTCTTTTCTCTCTCCTTTAGAGACTAAACTACTTACCCTTACTAAATAGGAAGGGATATCTACAGATATAGGTTTCTCTTCTCTTAACTCCTCTACTACAGTAGTAAAAGCATCAATACTTTCAAAAACAATATCCATTATCTCAGGAGTTAAAGTTGATTTACCAGCACGAAAATTATCGAAAGCGTCCTCCAAATGATGAGCAAACTCTGCTAATTCCTTATACCCCATAGTTGCTGCCATCCCCTTAAGAGTATGCATATGTCGGAATATCTCGTTTATTGATTGTTCATCTTGAGGATTTTTTTCTAAATTAACTAAAGCTTTATTTATTTCCTTTAGATACTCCTGGGACTCACTGAAGAATAGCTCACGATAATTCTTTTCCATAACGATTTAAATTTCGGTAGCTTTAAGAAGAACCTCCAAGCCTTTAGGATTGGGCAGGAGAAAAAAATGTCCAATAATTTTTGTTGTGGCTTCGCTAAATTCTGACTTTATAAGTAAAGCGTAAGGAGAAACATTACTCAATTCTATAAGAATGTAATCTACCATTGCCCCTGCCATATCTTCAATAATCTCGGGAACAGTGGGAACAAGTCCCCACTTTACGAATACAGAAAGTGCCCCCAGGTAAGCGTTGGCTAAAATTACTCCTATCTCTTTAAGAGCCGAACGCTCCATATCAGTTATTACTCCTCCATTAGATGGTTTTCTATCAGTTAACAGAGAAGCTAATTCTAACGCATCCTTGTGGGAAAAGATAAGAAGGATTATACTAGGAAAGTCGCCTAAAATTCTTACTATCAATCCTACGACCAGTTTTTCTTCTCCTACAATTTGAGGAACTTTCTCCACAGGAAGAAAGTAAATTTCGGGAACATTTATTTCTATTTTCTTGTTGGTGAGCTGAGATAAAGCAGTAGCGGCGTTACCTGCGCAGATATTACCAATTTCTCTTAAAGCGTCTTTTTGAAACTCATTGAATTTTATCTCTTCCATGCTATTTATTTTCTGAAGAAATAATTTTCTTTATTACCTCCAGGAGTTTCTCGGCAGTAAAAGGCTTAATCACAAAATCTTTAGCCCCATAAGCTAAAGCTTCCTGGACTAATCTTCTATCTCCCAAGGCAGAAATGATCACAATTTTTGCCTCAGGGTCAAAGGTTATAATTTCCCTTACTGCACTAATCCCATCCATTTCTTCCATCATAGGCATTACAATATCTAAAGTAACCAAATCTGGTTTAAGTTCTTTATACTTCTGTACTCCTTCCAAAGCATTAGATGCCTCTCCACAGATTTCAAAACCTGCCTTTACTAGAATATCCCTTATAAGATTCCTCATAAATAAAGCATCATCAACTATCAATACCCGCTTTTTTTCCATCATTACTTATTATACCTCCTTCTTAAAAATCCACAATAAAAAACTTTACTTAGTGTACTTTTTTATAAGATTTAGAGCGATTATATTCTTCTGAATCTGGTTGGTCCCTTCATATATCTGAGTAATCTTAGCATCACGCATAAATTTTTCCACACCATACTCACGCATGTAGCCATAGCCTCCGAAAATCTGCACAGCCTCGGTAGTAACTTCCATAGCAACATCAGAAGCAAAAAGCTTTGCACAAGCAGAGGCTGCTCCCACATCCTTTTTACCTCTATCTATCATAGAAGCGACAGCATAAACCAAACTTCTTGCTGCCTCTACTTTTGTAGCCATATCCGCCAACATCCACTGGATTCCCTGAAAAGAAGCGATAGATTTACCAAACTGGACTCTTTTATGGGCATAGTCTACAGCTAACTCTAACGACCCTTGAGCAATACCTACTGCTTGAGCAGCTACTCCCGGTCGAGATTGATCAAACGTTTTCATAGTAACAATGAATCCTATACCTTCTCTTCCTCCTAAAAGATTCTCTGCAGGAACTTTTGCTTCGTTAAAGATAAGCTCCCTGGTAGAAGAAGCTCTTATTCCCATCTTCTCTTCTTTTTTGCCGAATTCAAAACCCTCGGCTCCTTTCTCTATAATAAAAGCAGACATTCCTCTCGGTCCTCTCCTTTTGTCAGTAACAGCAATCACAGTATAAATATCTGCTTCTCCTCCGTTAGTAATAAAATGTTTAGTACCATTAAGAATATAAGAATTACCTTCTCTCCTTGCAGTAGTCTTTACTGCTGCAGCGTCAGAACCTGCTTCTGGCTCAGTAAGGCAAAAAGCAGCCAATTTTTCTCCTGAAGCAATACTAGGCAGATACCTTTTTTTCTGCTCTTCGCTACCAAATAAAAGAATAGGAAACATACCCAAGAAAGAAGCAGCATAAGAAGCAGCAATTCCTCCATCTATACGAGAAATTTCTTCAGTAGCGATACACAACTCAAGTAATCCTCCCCCCATTCCTCCATACTGTTCGGGAATACATATCCCAAAAAGATCAGATTGAGCTAATACTTCCATAATGGAATGGGGAAACTTTTCTTTTTCGTCAAACTCTCTCGATACCGGCTTAATCTTCGTTTCAGCAACCTGCCGACATAGGTCTTTAAGCATTAACTGTTCTTCGGTTAACTGATATTCCACAAACATCTCCCGCCTCCTTCTTAGGAACTAATCTTTAAAATAAGCGCTTTCTCTTTGCAATGAGGAAAATAAGGACAAGTTACACATTCACTCCAAATCTTATGAGGAAGTTTTTCTTTAGATATCTTTTTAAAACCTAACCGTCTAAAAAAAGCCCCTACAAAAGTTAAAGCGAAAACTCTCTTAATACCCAAAGATTTAGCCTCTTCTATACATGCATGGACTAACTTCTTCCCTATACCCTTTCTTTGATACTCTTTAACTACCACTAAAGACTTAATCTCTGCTAAATCCTCCCATCCCACAATATGAAGAGCACAAGTACCGACAATTCTTTTTTTTTCTTGGTAAACCCAAAAGCTTCTAATATGCTCGTAGATATAGTTGAGAGAGCGGGGGAGAACTTTTCCTCTCTTTGCCCAAAATGCTATAAGACGGTAAATTTTTTCTGCATCGGTAACTTTTGCCTTCCGCAACATGCCCTTAAAAGAAAAAAGAAAAACCTATCAAGGCTAAGTTAGTTTCTATCCCTTTATTGGGTCTTTTAGTCCCGGCGTTGGAAAGATGTCGGTAGCGGTACTCTAAGCTTATTGCTGAGTTTTCACTGACAAAGTAGTGAAAACCTGCTCCTATCTGAGGCAAGAAATTATACTGACTACCCTGCTCACGGGTATGCTGGCTCATATAAACAATCCCTACACCTCCCTTAATGTAAGGCTTTATATTCTTGGTAAAATTGAATTTGTATTTAGCAAGAAAATTTAATCCTCCCTCTAAATTCGTATCAGGTTGCACTATTAAAGTGGTAAACAACTCCACAATAAAACTTAAGCGAGATTTTCCTTTTAAGCTTACTTTATTTAAAACTTCTTGGGAGGAAAAGTCAAATGAGAAGAAAAAAGGTATCCCTATGTAATCTTGCTTTTCATCTAAAGAAGCAGAAAGGTAACCGGTAAAAACCTCTATCCCTTCCAAACAGAACCCTCTCAGAGGAATAAAGATAAAAAAAAGAACAGCTAACGTCTTTTTCATCAACTTCTCCCTTTCTTTAAGAACTAATTTTAAACTTTAAACTAAACTGTGTCAAACGCTTTTTCCTTATCAAATGAGGTAAGAGAAAAGTTACTTTCCCCCCAAAACCTTATCTACCACCTCTATTAATTGCTCAGGAGTAAAGGGTTTAGCTAAGAATTGATACTTCCTCCCTGAGGGATAAAGCCTTCTTATCTCTTCTTCTCGGACTAAACAAGTGAGGAATATAACTGGAATCTTTTTGGTCAAGAAATCTTCTTGAAGGCTTTGAGCCATGGTAGTTCCATCCATTACGGGCATAAGGATATCCAGGATAATTAAATCGGGAAGGAGCTGTTTTGCCTTCCTTAACCCCTCTTCTCCATTACAGGCGCCTATTACTTGAAAACCTTTCTGGGTAAGAATGCGTTGTATTGCCTCTATGATATGGGGTTCGTCATCTACCACTAAAACTTTTTTTCCCACATTATTCACCTCCCTACCAAAATTAAATTTCTCATTTTATTATTTAACCTCCAATTTTAGTAAAATAGATGGTTTGCGTAGGATAGGCAAACTCTATACCACGTTTTTCGAATTCTTCTTTTATAGCAAAGTTAATTTCCTGTTGAATATCCATATATTTGTTATAATCACTTCCTATAACGTAATAAACTATC
>QNCE01000084.1 GCA_003644405.1 Candidatus Omnitrophota bacterium
AAGTGTTATATTAACTGTTGCTATTCTTGAGAGCGAACCTCACCCAGTCTAATCCCTTTACAGAGATACCTGCCAATTCTTCTGTCTGAGACAGATCCACCCTTGGTAGAAAAGGAGATTTTCCATTTTTATATCGGCTGTAGTCTCTTGCATCAATATAAGGCTTTCTGCCAAAGTGTAGTTCTTCACAATTTCGGTAACAGTTTTTATAATAGGAATGTTTAAACCCAAATTTTTCATTACCTGCCTGACGGTAAGCAGGCCTGCCCGCCGATACTTGCATATGCTTTTAGCAGGCGGGGGAGGAATTTGGGTTTAAATTATCAAACCCCTTTAGAAAAACCTAAACAAATTGCAAATTTGTTACCGAAATGTTGAAGTTGTACACGACAGGCAGGTTTGAAGAGGATTATTATAAATCGGAGGCGAAAGAATTAGAGACTCAACAAATTTTTGCTTGACAAATGGGGAGCAGCACAGATATTCTTCATCTATGACACCTCGTCAGTTATTTTTTAAAGTATTATACTCTTATCTTGTCTGAAATAAAATATTTCTTTGTAAAAGAGGATAAAAATATCCGTAATATCTCTCATCTAGTAGATTGTTTTTGGTTACTTCCATATCTTTCTCATTCTCAGGGGAAACAGCATAGTCATACGGATGTAACTCAAAATCCCCCTTACCTAATCCCAATAGCTGTAACGTAGCTCCTGCAAATAGTATGTCGCCTTCACTTACTCCATATAAAGTTATCTCCTCTCCTGTACGTCCAGCTTTCTCCAATTCTTTCTCAATCGCTTCTCTTTCTTGAGGGTCTAAAAAAGAATCTAAATCTAAAGTTACTTCTATTTCTTCCCAGTTAGTTTTATCAAAGTTTGTCCACACTTTAACTTTCATCTTCCAATTCCCATCTTTATCTTTATAAACCTTTCCAGTTGCAGCAGGGTCTCCTTTCATCTTTTTCTTCCAATTTTTCTTACCATCAGCAGTCAAATTTGCTGTAAGAGTAGGATCCAGATGACGCATTTTAAACTGTTCACCATTAATAAAAGCATCTAATCTTGCTCCTTGGCCTTCAGGTACAAGCACAAATCTAACTCCATTAATATTGATTTCTTCTCCTACAGCTAGTTCTCCTGAAGTAAGAGCCTCGTATAACTGTTTTAAAGTATCTGCTCTATCCCCTTCATTCATGGAAGCAAAAACTGGAGCCCAAAATGGACTATCTTGCATAGCGGAAACAAAATCTTTATAATCTGAAACAAAGGATTGGAACAAACTTACATTCCCATTGATAAAATTAAAGCCTGTTAAAGTCCCATTATAAAGAGAAAAAACCCCTAGAGGAGTATTGTCGGGATTGTAAATCCATGCCATAGCAGGTACAGTTATATCAGGTAGAACTACTCCCAGAATCTCTTGCGATACAGCCCCAAAATCGACGTTTCCTGTAGAAAGTGTATTCAATATTTCTTGGATACTCGTTACCTGCTGAGGAGTAAACGTGTCTCCATACACTTGCTCTAGTGACTCTATAGCTTGTTCCCCTGATATTCTGTCTTGAAGTAAATCGTAAAGTATTTGTAGAACGCTACCCACTTCTTGGAGATTCTCGTCAATATTTTGTCCTAGAGAAACGCCTTGGGTACATAAGATTAGTCCTCCTATAAAAAATATTATTCCTATAAGTTTACTGTACTGTTTCATCGTCACCCTTCTCTTTTTTACCTAAACATATTCTCCGTGGCGTTGGAAATGTTATTTATTTATAACATATACACGTTTACATTTTCAAGATTTCCAAACAAACTTTTGTTTTACCGATACTGACGCTGTAATAAAGGATAGAAAATCTCATACCCAGAACTAGAAAAAATGTTATCTCTCTTGTTAATACGTTGCACTGGCTCAGCTATATCATCTTGAACAAATTTGTTCTCTGCTTCAATAATGGTATCATAAGGATGCCAAGGTTCATACTCCCAAATACCTAACCCTACCACCTCTAAAGTGTAACCATCACCAATTAATCCGTCATCTGTCCAACCATGTAGAGTCATAACCTCCCTTAAATGCTCTTCAATAAACGCTACCTCTTCCTCAGTTAAATGCTCTGCACTCGGCGCTCCTTCTTCTTACCAGATTCAAAGTTAATCTCTTTTATAGGCTATATACCTCCTTTCCTTATCTTAGGAGGATATAGCCTTTTTTATTTAGCTTGTCAAGAATTTACACACAATATTTTACAGTACCACCTAGCTACAGATTTGACTATACATTTTTTAAGTTAAATATTTTATATGGTAAAGATAATAATCTTTATTTTAACTAGTGTATGGTTGTATTCTTATGGGATAATATGTAACACGGAGGAAGGAAGAGTATGGAGAGAAAATAAACTATACCGGGGTGAAGATTACTATAAATTAAAACGGACAGAAGAAGAAAGAATAAAGACAATAGTTGAAGATTTTGCTATAGCATTATTAGCAAAAGATGTAGAGAGATTATCAGAACTGTCATATTATAAAGGTTCCCAGCTTGAAAAAAGAGATAAGATTTCAGCGCTTATTACTTCTTATCATAACCACAGAGGACTTGTTTGCCATAACATAGAAGTAGTTTCTGTAAAAACAGACAAAAATATAGAAAATGGAAAAGCTGTTGTAAGAATACATTATTCTTCGTTAGAGGCTTTAGGTGGCTTGGGAACCGCGCCTATTATAGACACCTGGAATTTTATTTATAAAGATGGAGATTGATTTTTCTTACTGAAAGATTAAATTTTCTTGAAATATGGTCAAAGTAAAAGCTTCTAAATCTTATCTAAAAACAGAAGTAAATATTAAAAAAACTAAAACCTAAAATTATAAAACATCTATCCTTCAAGCGCTGAGTGCTCCTCACTAAAGCATAAACAACGTCTTCAAAGGAGCTCTGTTCCTTATGATGCTCATAAAGTAAGTAAAACTGAAAGAAAATCTTTGTTCGCTGCATCCACGAAGTATATCAAAAAAGTAATTTTTTACTAAAAAATATAAGTATTGGTGTGAGTATTAATCACTTTTACTTGAAAACAAAAAAGCCGGGTGCTGACCTACTCTCCCACCCCCTTGCGAGGGCAGTACCATGGGCCCTGGAGGGCTTAACGGCCGTATTCGGAATGGGAACGGGTGTGGCCCCTCCGGTATGAGCACCCGGCAAAAGGCGCTGAATGCTTCGCATTATAAAAACCAAAATATTAAAACAGCGCCTTCATAGGGACTCCGTCCCTCTTGACGTTCGGCTCACAGTTTACCAAAGATGATAAACCTCGCCTCACTGTCACCCTGAAGTGAATTCAAAGAAGAAAATTTCTTCTTTGATACTACTGCGGGGTGACAGTCCGCCGTGAATGGCTTCTTAGGTTCAGCTTACAGGCGGACGTCAGAGGGGTAGAACCCCTATGAAGCGCCAGTTTTCCGCTCTTTTTAAAGAGCGGGATAGTGCGTAAGCACTCTGGCGCAAAAGGTTGGGTATCAAGCCGATTGGCCATTAGGAATGCTCGGCTAAATCCGTTACCGGACTTACACCTGCATCCTATCAAGGTCGTAGTCTCCGACCGGCCTTCACCCCGACGAAATGTCGGGGAGGGATACCTAGTTTTGAGGTGAGCTTCCCGCTTAGATGCCTTCAGCGGTTATCTCATAGGAACACGGCTACCCAGCCTTTACCGCTGGCGCGATAACTGGTACACCGGAGGTTCCTCTGCCCCGGTCCTCTCGTACTAGGGACAGCTCCTCTTCAGGTATCCTTGCACCCACAGTGGATAGAGACCGACAATCTGTTACTTTCTCCCGACATTCGTCGGGATACTGACCCAGCCTTTTTTAATTTCTATTTATCTTAAGTAAAAGATTAATCTTCTTTGCAAAATATTGAAAAATAACCGCTATTTTCTTTCCATAGGTTGAATAAAAAGGCTGGGCGGCCTGACATTTCTGTCAGACTCTCACCGTCGCCGGTGAGTTCGGACTATATCTTCCCCGACGTTACGTCGGGGTCTGGCGTACAGTCTCTGAGGGTTCTAGAAGAAGAAATAACTCCTTAAGTGGTAGTTTTCTGTATCTACCCCTGCTATTCATGGAGTGGGCGATTCTTAAAATTTTCTTTAAACCTTCAAGGGTGAGATGAAGTTTCTTCCCCATCATTCTTATCACTTCTTTAAACTTCTCAAAATCATCTCTTTTAGAAAAAAGAGAGTATTTTTCAAAAAAAGGAATC
The DNA here is from genome assembly GCA_003644405.1 of Candidatus Omnitrophota bacterium. GTDB lineage: Bacteria > Omnitrophota > Gorgyraeia > Duberdicusellales > 4484-171 > B7-G16. The sequence goes on from QNCE01000084.1 coordinate 4,267, forward strand.
ACACGTTGTTCTAAATTCTTTAAATCTCGCACTACTAACACCCAAGTAAGATCATAGGGATTTCTGGAATGATTGGGTTTAATATACCCACACCCAAGATGTCTCTGGATTAATTCCAACACTTCCTTACGGTTACGGTGCTGACACACATGAAACTCAGGAATAACCTGAATTCCTAATCTCACATTCTTACTTCTCTGGATAGAAATGGAGAAACTTCCCTCACCATCTACAAAACCGGCGATATAATCGCCCCACTCTCCTTCTAGCCTTCCCTGCTGGTTATCTGCACCCATATATTTTTACTCTTGATTACTCACCACCTTATTATTTCAAAGTGGTCCCTTAAAAAAGGGAATCTCTATAGAATAGCATATAGAGACTGAATAATCAAGTAGTAATATGGGATACTCAGACTTCCCAGCATATAGCCAGATTTATAGACAGCACGGTTCGTACTGTCTCACGACGTTCTGAACCCAGCTCACGTACCCCTTTAACCGGCGAACAGCCGGACCCTTGGGAGCTTCTCCACCCCCAGGATGGGATGAGCCGACATCGAGGTGCCAAACCGGGCCGTCGATGTGAACTCTCGGGCCCGATAAGCCTGTTATCCCCGGAGTACCTTTTATCCGTTGAGCGATGGCGCTCCCACACGCAACCACCGGATCACTAGGCCCGCGTTTCCGCTCTGCTCGAAATGTCTTTCTCGCAGTCAGGCAGGCTTATGCCCTTACACTCAACGTCCGGTTTCCAATCGGACTGAGCCTACCTTTGGGCTCCTCCGTTACCTTTTAGGAGGAAACCGCCCCAGTTAAACTGCCCAACTGGCACTGTCTCCCCCGCTAAATCGGGGGGTTAGAACCTTAGTACGGTAAGGGTGGTATTTCACTGGTGGCTCCCCCCGAACTGGCGTCCGGGGTTCACAGCCTCCCACCTATTCTACACATACCGGACCAAAATTCAATACCAGCCTGCAGTAAAGGTTCCGGGGTCTTTTCGTCCAACTGCGGGTAGGCGGCATCTTCACCGCCACTACAATTTCGCCGGCTGCCTCCCCGAGACAGCGCTCCCGTTGTTAAACCTTTCGTGCGGGTCGGAACTTACCCGACTAGGAATTTCGCTACCTTAGG
>QNCE01000085.1 GCA_003644405.1 Candidatus Omnitrophota bacterium
GATAAGATAATCCGTATCTCTGCAGGAGGAGCATTACTGGAGGCTATAGCTGTGGGAGTAAAGAATATGCCTAATGTTAAAGCAATACTTGATGGAGGGAATTTTTTAACTAAACAAGGCAAACTTCCTGTTTTGGAGAATTTAAAGAATGATGGAGGAGATATTACTTCTTCATCCATTAATGTGGAAGCTTTTGCCTCTGAGGAAGAGTTAAAAGGGATACAGGGAATTATAAATCTGATAGAGGAAGAAAGTTTAGTAAAGAAATTGTTTAATAGAGAATTAAGATGGTGGATTCATAAAGGAGATAGAGTTAATAATCGTAATCGTTTAGGTTGGTTAGATATTGGAGAAAGAGTTAACAGAGATAATCTCAAGAAAATAGCAGAAGAGGCAAAAGAAGAAGGATTTAAATATTTCGTTAACTTAGGGATAGGTGGCTCAGGAAACGGAGCAATTGCCTTAAAGAGACTTACAAATGCAAAGAATTTCTTTATATTGGGCTCTATTGAACCAGAAGCAATTCGTAATTTAGAAAAAGAAATAGATTTGGAGAGAACTCTTTTTATTGTAATCTCTAAATCTTGGACAACCGTAGAAACAGCACAATTAAAGGAACATTTCTACAATAAACTTTTCTCTTATTACAAAGAGAGATATCCTCAAGCTGAAGAAGAGGAGATAAAGAAACTTGTGGGAAAACACTTTATTGTTATTAGTGACCCTCATAAAGCAGATAAAGAGGTAAAAGAGAGATATTATAGAAAAGCCGTAGACCACGATAAAAATACAGGGGGAAGATATGCCTCCTTTTTTGATGTTGTGGGACAACTTCCTGCAGCATTTATGAAGGCAATAGATTGGTTAGGAAAATCAGGGAAGAAAGGAATGGAGAGGTGCCGTAAATCTATAATTTTAGAGGAAGGAAAGATTAAGAATTATGGAGCATTTTTAGGCGCTTATCTTGCCTATAATGAGAAGAGAGGAAAATATTTTGCTACCTTTATTTTGCCTTCAGAGTTAGAAGATGCTTACACTTGGCTGGGGCAAATTATAGTGGAAAGTTTAGCTAAGAAGGATAAAGATGGACAGAGACGGGGAATTTTTACGAGTTTATTAAAGGATAAAGAACTTATTAAACCTTCCTATTATGATAAAGATAAGAATTTCTTTGTCTACATCCACTTGAAAGATGATATAACATATCAAACCGAGGTAGAGAAATTGAAGGAGGAGGGATTTTCTGTTTTAGAGATTAGTTTAGATTCTAAGGAAGATTTTGGAGAGGTAGTGGCTGCTTTTAATGTTGGTATTGCTTTAGCAGGATATTTAATAGAGGTAAACTTTGCTGATGAGCCTGGGGTATGGGTATCTAAGGATTTAGTTTTGAAGGTGTTTATACCTCTCTTAGGGAAAAAGATAGAAGAGGGAAGAACTAAAGAGGAGTTTTTTGAGTTTGTTAAGGGATTGGTGAGAGAAGAAGGTTTAGAGAGTGATAATTTAATTTTAGATTACGGGTATCTTTTTAAGGATGAAAGATTTGAAGAAGAATTTAGTAGGATTTTAGAAAAGATAGCCAGAGTAGAAAATAAAGAAATAGAGGGAGTAAGAACTGACATTGCTTCTGTTTTGGCGGCAATTATGCTTGTTTCTTCTGTGTATAAAGAGTGTATTAATCTTTTGATTTATCAGAATATAGATAATTATAGAAAGATAACAGATAAATTTCATAAGGTAGTAAGAGAAAAGTTGAGAATGAATTCTGGTGTTTATTCAGAACCCGAAGCTCAGCACTGGTTACATCAAGGATTGCAGGATTCAAGAGATGTTAACCTTTGTATCTTTGTGGGTGTTTCTTCTTATAAGGATAAAGATTTGCCTACACCTTCATATCCTTTAAGTTTCGGAGAGCTCACCTTTTTACAGAGAGTTGCCAATTATCTGATTCTTTCTGGAGGCTTATTCAAGGGATATCGAGCTTTAAAAGATGAACCCTTAGCTTTTGAATTTTTTGAGAAAGTAAAAGAGCAGGGATTATTAAAAGAGATACCTCAGTGGGGGATAAACTTAGAGATAAAAGAATTTACCCAAGAAGGATTAGAAAAATTTAATCGTGCTACAGAGAAAGCTCTCTCTATAATAGAGAAGATAAAATCAGAAGAGGAAGATCAAAATAATTTAATAAAAAGATTTAATGATGGAGGAAAGCTTTCTTCTTTATCTATTGAATTTGGCACTTCTGGTGTGCGCTGGTCAGATAAAACTAATGAGGAAGCAATTTCTATTATTCGGCGTGCTACTCAGGGGATAGCAGAGTATTGTCATAAATTTATTGGAGAAGGAAAGATTTTAGTTGGCTTTGATACACGTTTAAATAATTTAGAGTTTGCTAAAGAAGTAGCCTCTATTTTAGCAGGGAATGGAATTGAAGTAATTATAATTGGTGAACCTACGCCTACTCCTGTTTTAGCATATTTGGCAAACTCCTCATCCCAGATTAAGGGAGTAATAAACTTAACAGCCTCCCATAATCCCTATCAGGATAACGGATTAAAATTTTCTCCTTACCATGGAGGAGCTGCAGATAAAGAAACTACAGATTTACTTTCTGCCTATGCCAATAAAATCACTCATTATAAATGGATGGATTTTAAAGAAGCAAAAGAGAAAGGTTTAATCAAAGAAATGAGTTTAAAAGAAGCAATAGATATTTATGTTTATGGTTATATTATTCCTACTTTAAAGAAAATAGGTGCTTGGCAAGCTATCACAGATTACTTAAGGAAAAATCCTCAAATTAAGATAATTTTAGATCCTATGCAAGGAACTTCTGTTAAATACTTAAAGACTATATTTTCTGAATTGGAAAAAGAGGTAGGAAGAAAGTTTTACAGGATGATTCACACAAACAATAGAGATTCAAAATTTAGCCAAGTAGCTGGTGCTCCTAATCCTACAGAGAAAGAAAGCATAAAAGAAGCTTTAAAATTAGCCGATAAAAATACTTTGATTCTATTAACTGATGGAGATGCCGATAGATTTGGAGTGATTGATTTTGAAGGAAGAGAAATTCCTGCCAATCAAATGCTGGCTATACTTGCCTTCTTCTTATATAGCCAAGGATTTAAAGGTGCAATTGGAAAGACCGTGGCAACTTCTAATTTTGTAAATGCGGTAGCAGATTATTTAGGTCTAAAATTGATTGAGACTCCAGTTGGTTTTAAATGGTTTGTAGAAAAAGCTGTAAAAGAAAAGATTAATTTCTTGGTAGCAGGTGAGGAATCTGCTCATATAGGAATTTTACCCTTCATAAACTCTTGGGATGATGGAATTGCAATTTGCCTTGCAAGTTTATGGATAGTATCCAGCAGAAGAAAATCCCTTACTCAATATAGAGAAGAGATAGAGAAAAAACTTGGAAAACAATTCTTCTATAAAAGAGAAAATATAAAGCTAACTGAAGAGTTAAAATCTAAAGTTAAAGATTTAATTGATAAAACCAGAGAAGAGGAAGATTTTGCAATAAGAGTTTTAAAAGAAAAGAATGTTCCTTATGATGTTTCAGGAGTAATTACAGTGGATGGCTTAAAAATAGTATTCAAAACTGGTGATTGGTTATGTATCAGATTATCAGGAACAGAGCCTGTAGCAAGACTATACATTGAGCTTACTAATAAAGAAAGATTTGATTCAATAAGAAATATTGGAAGAAAATTGTTGGGTGGTAGGTTAGATGGAGGAAGTAGAAAATCACTTTTATTTTCTCCCTCAGATACTCAGCTTTCAAATAGAGATGGAGGGTTTTCTTTATTATCTTTCCTTGAAGAATTTCAAAAAATAGTAAGCAAGCAATATGTGAGGATAAAGGTGAAGTTAAGTGGAAATAAAGTTGGTTATGTTTTAGAAGTATTAGAAGGAGAATGGAAGCCTTTATATCAGGAAATTCTTAAATCAAGACGTAGTCAATTCCATTTCCTTACTATCACTCAAGAGGATTTAAAGAAACTCTTACCGTCCGCGTCTATCGCCTGTTCTGCTAATCCAATGTTTTTTGCATTTGCTAGAGAAAGAGGAGCCACTCCTATGACTTCGGTAGAGGGAGTATTGTTGACCTTTGGCATCTTTGGAGTGTTATTAGGAGTCATAGGATATATTTTCTTGCATCAGGTCTTACATGAAAAGATTCATGAAGTTACGGCTAAAAAATTTGGACTTAGGATTGTAGATAGGGATTTTCAAGGAATGAGTATTAGAGGGGAAGTTAATTTGTTACAACTCATCTGTATACAATGTTCCCCATACATACTCAATATTGCAGAATTAGTTGTTGTGGGGACGTATGTTCTTTATTTTCTCCAACCTTTTTCCAATCTTCTTGGCCTCTTGCTTAATATCTGGATGCTTTGTGTAAGTTTACATAGTTTACTTAGCCTATTAATGCTTTTCCCAACAAAAATCTATAGTGCATGTGATGGTACATGTCTATGGTGGGCAATTAGAAAATGGAGAAAGTTAGGATACAATGCAACTTATGAAATCAACGAGGAGGGTGAATGGATACTTAAAGATAACAAATCTCTTCTTTCAAATAAAGATGGAGGAGTTTTTTATCTTAGTCAGCTTTCACAACTAATCAAAGGACGGACAATTCTTAAGAAGATAGATGTTTATTTAAATAATACTTCTAAAAAGTCAGTTACAATTTCCACCCCAGGGGTGGAAAAAGGTAAGACGTTTTCTTTTAAGAATTATTTGGATAGAGATTCTACTTTCTTCTCTAATGCGGTAACTCTTGCTTCAAGTAGTTTAAGTTCGGCAATATCTACTTTACGCTCAAGCTTAGCTTTTATTTCTTTGATAATTTCTTCTTCTACCTCAATATTCTTTCAAGAAAAGTATCCCCCACTTCCCTTACTTAATCTTTCTTCTAATTTCTTTAACCTTTCTAAGATGTATGCCTGGTTTTTAGCGACACCCTCTATTTTTTCTTCTAGACTCTTAAGTTTTTCTCCAAATACTTTATCTACCTTAAAACTTTCAATTAATACCCCTACCTGGCGGGAAGTAAAAGGCTTACTTTTAGACTTTGATTTTTTTGTTTTCATAGCGGATACTATGTTAGTTGGAACAATTGAAATTGTCAAGGAGAAAACTTACAAACCTTCTATCCGTGGCTTGAGGCAGGCCTCTCTATCCCCAGGAGGGGCTGCCTCTATTTATGAAAATATAAGAAAGCAACGGCCTAAAGATAAATCTTCTTCCTCCCGTATTGTCGAAGAATTAAATGGGCTTGCTCAAGAGGTGGAAAGGTATATTTCTCTCCGCCATAAGTGGAGCAGTGAATATAAAGAAGAATCTCTCTTAAAGATATACATTAAAGCCCTATCAC
>QNCE01000086.1 GCA_003644405.1 Candidatus Omnitrophota bacterium
GAGGAAGGATTATGAGCAATATCTAAAATTATAAGAGGTTGAGTTTTTACTATTTCAAATCTACCTTCAAGAGAAGTAGTTGATAACGCTTCTTTAATAGTTGGGTATTTTACTTCCTTTTTCTTCAAGAGGAGCAAAAGTGTTGCTAAAGCTAGAGAAGCATTCTCTACTTGGTGTAAACCTTTAAGAGCTATCTTAAGGTTAGGGATTTTTGTTTTATTAAACCAAAAATCAAAAAAAGTATAGTTTGATTTTACTCTCGCCCTACTAAAGTTAAACTCTTTTCCTAAAATGTAGAGAGGGGCATTTAAAGCTTTCGCTCTATTTTTGATCACCTCTAAAACGGCAGGACGCTGCCAGGAACTCACTACAGGTATGCCTTCTTTTATTATCCCTGCCTTCTCGTAGGCAATATCTTTCAACCTCTTACCTAACTTTTGGGTATGATCATAACCAATATGAGTAATTACTGAAACCAAAGGAGTAACTACATTAGTAGCATCTAATCTACCTCCCAATCCTACTTCTAAAATTGTGAAATCTAAATTTTGCTGACAAAAAAAATAGAGAGCTAAAGCAGTGTAAACCTCAAAGAAGGTAAGTTTACCCCATTGAGGGCTATAGCGCAAACTTTCTAAATAAGGTTTAAACTTCTCTACGATAGTTACTACCTCTCTTTTAGAAATGAGAGTTTCTTTAACTTGGGAATTTATCTTCTCTAATACCTTTATTCTCTCTCTAAAGTTATAAAAATGAGGAGAAGTATATAGTCCTATCTTGTAACGAGAAAAAGCTAAAAGATAAGCCAAAAAGGTAGCTACTGAGCCTTTACCTTTAGTTCCCGCAATATGCACCACATTTAGCTCCTGATAGGGGATTTTTAAAACTTGGAAAAGATGTCTTACCCTTCCCAGCTTTAAAGACTTCTGATAAGGAAAAAAAATTTTCTTCTCATAATTAATAAAAGTATCAAGGTAATTTTCTATCTCTTTGTAGGTAGACATAGAGTGAACAGCTAAAAATGAGTTAATTAATGGCGGAAGTGGCGGATGCCTGTGAAAACCATAGAAATGTTCAATTTATTGCAAAGTTCTATAATTTCTTTATCTCTAATGGAACCTCCAGGTTGGATAATGGATTTTATACCGTACTTCTTCATTAACTTTATAGAATCCGTCTTGGGGAAAAAGCCATCACTAGCTAAAACTGCTCCTTTAGGAGATTTAGAAGCTCTTTTAATAGCAAGCTCCACAGCTCCTACCCGGGAAGGTTGTCCTCCTCCTATGCCCAAAGTAACTCCATTTTTAGCTATTACAATAGCATTAGATTTTACAAACTTAACTACCCTCCAGGCAAAGAACAAATCCTTCCACTCCTTATCGGCAGGCTTCTTTTTAGTAACTACCTTAAGGAGATTTTTCTCCCAGATAACTTCGTCAGGATCCTGAAGTAAGTAGCCAAATACTGTTCTTTTTATATCCTTATATTTAGTAGACTTAGTAAAGTCTCCCTCTATTATACGCAGATTTCTTTTGGAAGAAAAAAGCCTCAACGCCTCTTTAGAATAACTAGGGGCAATGATACATTCTTTAAAATCACTTTTTAATACCTCCTTAGCGGTTTTGCCATCAACCTTCCTGTTTAATCCTATTATCCCCCCAAAGCTAGAAATAGGATCAGCCTGATAAGCTTTAAGGAAAGCACGGAAAAGTTTCTTATCCTGAGCTGCTCCACAAGGAGAAGCATGTTTGATAATTGTAACTGTGGGTTCGTTAAAATCTTTCACCAAACTTAAGGCAGTATCTAAATCAAGAAGGTTATTGAAAGAAAGGTGCTTACCCTGAATCTGACGGAAACCTATCCCCTCCTCAGGAGAAAGTCTAAATAGCTCCCCTTTCTGGTGAGGATTTTCTCCATAACGTAAATGGGAAACTCTCTCTAAATCCCATACCAAAACTTCTTTTTTCTTTAAAAAACCATAGATAGCAGTATCGTAATCTTTGGTAATACGAAAAACCTCACAAGCAAGTTCTCTTAGAGTTTCTTCCTTCAATATCCCCTTATTCTTCTCTAGCTCCTCAATAACTATCTTGTACTGTTGAGGAGAACTTATACAAGCTACATTTTTAAAATTTTTGGCTGCTGCCCTAAGGAGTGCTGGTCCTCCAATATCAATGTATTCTAACATCTGATCAAAATTTAATTTTTCCTTAATCATCTTAGAAAAAGGATAGAAGTTAACCACCACCATATCAATAGGCTCTATACCCAAATTTTTCAAATCCTCCATATGGAGAGGATGTTTTTTATTGGCAAGGATACCTCCAAATATCCTAGGATGCAAAGTCTTTACTCGTCCCGAAAGAATTTCTGGAAAAGAAGTAATAGAATAAACTGTCTTTACATCTATCTTACTTCTCCTTAATAACGAAGCTGTCTTACCAGTAGAGATTATCTCTACATTTAAACTTTTCAATTTCTTAGCGAAATCTATTATCCCCCTTTTATCCCACACACTGATTAAAGCTCTACGTATCTTTAACATCTCTAAGCGCTAAATTTTACGTTAATTACATCTCCATGAACTACGGTATAATCTTTACCCACTACTTTCAGAAGCCCTTTCTGTCTTGCTTCTTCTAAATTATGAAAGTTATCTATATCTTTAATGTTGAAAACTTCCGCTCTTATAAAACCTCTTGCCAAATCACTATGTATTTTTCCTGCACAAAAAACAATACTAGTTCCCTCTCTGGTAGGGTAGCTTCTAGCTTCGTTCTTATTGACGGTATAGAAAAAGATAATTCCTGCTGTTTTAAAAATCTTTTCCCATAAAGTATCTAAATCCTGGTCTCCCTCCAGAAAAATCACCGGTTTTAAAGTGGTAAGGTTGTAGTCTTTAAGCTCAACTCTTTCTTCCTCAGCCAACTCTGTGAATAAAGGTTTACCTTTATCTAAAATTTCTAAAGCCTTTTTCACTAACTCTTTTTTCTCTTTGCCCAGAAGCCTCTCTAACTTTTCTATATCTTCCACAATAAAATCTAAAAGAGAATTCTCATCCAGAAGAATTACATCATAATTTTCTTTAGTAGAAATAAACTCTCCGCTGAAGTAAGTGACTTTTTTGGGCTTAAACTTCTCCTCTAATTTTTTAAGATTTCTATCTCGATAAACTTTTTTCCCTAATAGTTGCTCTTGGGGAGCAAAAATCTTCACTAGCCTTCTTTTTTCTCTTCCTTAGCCATCTCGATTATGTTCTGAGCCAGCCTCGTAGGGACTATTTCATAGTGGGAAAAACTCATAGAGTAGGTGCCTCTTCCTCCAGTAACTGAACGCAAATCTGAAGCATATTTAAACATTTCTCCTAAGGGAATCTGAGCTCTCACTACTTGGTTTTTCCCCTTTATTTCCATTCCCAATACTCTACCTCTACGAGCATTTATATCTCCCGTAACCTGCCCCATAAATTCCTCAGGAACCACTATCTCTACATTCATAATTGGCTCTAAAAGCACACTGTTAGCCTGCTCTAAAGCCTTTTTAAGAGCCATAGATCCAGCAATCTGAAAAGCAATATCTGAAGAGTCTACAGGATGGTAAGAACCATCATAGAGAGTAACTCGAATATCGGTTACCGGATAACCAGCAAGGATTCCTTCTTCCATAGCTTTTCTTATTCCCTTCTCTACCGAAGGAATAAAATTCCTGGGAATAGCTCCTCCTACAATCTTATCTACAAATTCAAACTCTTTCCCCCTCTCTAAAGGTTCTACTTCAATCCATACATCTCCGTATTGACCTCTTCCTCCTGTCTGTTTCTTATATTTTCCTTGAACCTTTACTGATTTAGTCACTGTCTCTTTATAAGGAACTTTGGGTGTTCCTAACTCTACATTGGCAGAGTATCTTCTTCTCATCCTCTCAATAATTACATTTAAATGTAACTCTCCCATTCCTGAAATGATCAATTCTTTTGTTTGGGGATCACGAGAGACTTTAAAAGTAGGGTCTTCGCTGGTCAATCTTGATAAAGCAGAAGATATTTTTTCTTCATCTTGACGAGTTTTTGGTTTTACAGAAGCTGAATATACGGGAGAAGGGAATTCTATAGGGGGGAAAAGTAAATCTTTATAAGGTTGAGTTAGGGTATCTTGGGTATGGGTATCTTTTAACTTAGCTACCGCACCAATCTCTCCTGAAGAAATCTTCTCAACAGGAATCTGTTGTTTGCCTTGAAGAATATAGAGTTGACCGATCTTCTCTTTTATATTTTTGCTAACATTATAAATCTCACTATTAGAGGATAGAGAACCTGAAAAGGCTCTAAATATATTAAGATGGCCTACATAAGGATCTACAATAGATTTAAAAACCTGGGCAGTAAAAAGAGGATCTTGGGAGTTAACTTCTATGATATTGCCTTGGCTATCCCTAGCGTGTTTAAGGGTATGTTGAGGGGAGGGCATAATCTCAATAATTAAATCTAAAAGGAGATCTATACCTATCTGTTGAGTAGCTATACCTCCAATTACAGGAAAGATTTGAGAATTTGATACTGCCTTCTTTAATGCCGATATTAGCTCTCCCTTATCTAGTTCTCCTTTCTCTAAGTACTTCTCTAAAAGGTAATCATCACTCTCAGCTACCTTCTCTACAATCTCATTATAAAGAGAAGAAGCTCGTTGGCTCTCCTTTAATACGTTAATCACAGTGTTGTTATCAAAAATAACAAAAGAAGTAGCTCTTTTAGTTAACTCTTTACGAATCTGATCAACAACTTTACTATAGTCACTACCCTCCTTATCTAACTGATTAATAAAGAACAGACAAGGTAAATTCCTCTTCCTCACAATCTCCCAAGCCTTCTCTGTACCTACTTCCACTCCTGAAGAGGCACTCACTACAATTACGGCAAAATCCACTGCCTGTACTGAAGCAATGAGTTCGCCTATAAAGTCCAAATATCCAGGGGTATCTATGAACTGAAGAAAATTATCCTTATAAGAACCATAAACTATGGAAAGGTTTATAGAGCTCTTTCTTATCTTCTCATCTTCTTGGTAATCACTGATGGTTGTACCATCCTCTACTCTTCCTAAGCGAGTAATAGCTTGACAAGTATATAGAATAGCCTCAGAAAGAGAAGTCTTCCCAGTTTGAGCATGACCACATATAAGAAAGCATCTCTTTTTTATAGAGTTATCCATTACTCACTCCAATATTAAAGAAGATTTATTATATTAAAAATACCTTCCATCGTCAACTTTACCTTTTTTAGATTTCCAAAATTTTGGGGAAGTCTTTGCCCATTTTTTAACCTAAAATTTCACCTTTGCAGCTACTCAGATTTTAATTTTCTTAA
>QNCE01000087.1 GCA_003644405.1 Candidatus Omnitrophota bacterium
ACTGTTTGGGTATTCTTTGCTACCTATAATGAGAGAGAAAGAATCTTACCTAGGGAAGAAAATAATCCTTATGGTGAGGATACCTTAAGAGTAAAGATAGACCAATTGGAGAATCTTTTTAAAGATTATAAAGATGTATTAGATTGGCGATTAGTAGTTGCTGATAATCGTTCAGAAGGCGATGTTACCTTAAAAGCAGCAAGAGAGATATTTGATAGATACGATAATTATAAGAAATATTTAGATGAGAAAAAAGTAATTCTTTATAAAGTACCTGGGTTTGCTCCTCTATCTCTAATTAAAGGAGGAACTCTCCTTTTTGCCATGCATGATATTATAAACATCTATAGACCTAAAGAGATTGATCTATTTGCTTATACTGATTGTGATACCACAGTAAGATTAGATCTGTTAGGAACTCTAATTAAAGAGGTAATTCAAGGAGAAAGAAAAGTTGTTGCTATTGGTTCAAGAAGTGTTAAAGGGGCTGTGCCTGCACCTCCAGCTCCTCAAGATCCTGAAACTATTATTGCAAATATTCTATCTCCAATAAGAGATACCCTAAGAAGCCTTCTTACAGGAGGGAAAATAGTGGATTGGGGGAAGATAACCTCTTTTGAACAGTTAATTGATCTTCTTAAAGGTTGGTTTAAAGAAGCAGAAGAAGAAATAAATAAAATTAAGGAAATAGAAGATAAGGTAAAGGAAGCTGGTCTTTCTTATTCCCAAGTTAATTCTCGCAAACAAGAACTTCTTACGGAACTTAGAGGTAAAATAGATTTAAAAATGGAACCAGTAAAAGATAAAGAAGGTATCGATCAAGTGAGTAAAAAAGGAGAGGTGTATTATCAGATAGAGACCCAACCAATAAAAGATACCCAATGCGGATTTAAACTCTATCCTTTAGAGATAATAAAAGAGATTTTAAAGTATGCTCATGTCTATGGTTGGGCATTTGATACAGAATGGCAGGCAATTGCAAAATTTAACTGTCAAGCTTCTTTAAAAGAGATATCTGTATTATGGTTAGATTCAAGAGCACTATCCCATACCTATCCTGAGATGAGAGTAAGTATGGTAGAAGAAAGGATTGAGCAGACAGAGAGGTTGTTTAAAGAAGGAATATTAGTTTACGACGACTACCTCTACGGTGCTTTTAAAGAAGGAAAATTTTTAGCTGCCCCTGAAGGGAAAGGACTAGATTACATTAACTTCTATTTCAACATTAAATCTTTACGTGATGAAGGAAAAGAAGGATGGTTAGAAAAGGTAGAGGAAGAACTTAAAGGAAAAAAGGTCTTAAAATATGAAATTATTGATAAATATCCTACTTTCGCTCCTGCAGAAACACCGAAAGGAAATGTAGCTTTAGTAAGTGAGAATGTTTGGAAAAGTGATGATTTTAAAGATTCTTCAAAAGAAAAATCTCTTATGGAGATTCAAAGAAGAACAGAGTTTGAAGATGGCTCGATTGCCCAACTAAGTATTCTCTCCATTCCTTCAAGAAGACTTCCTTTCTCTAAGGTAGAAGAAAATGAGTTAGATAAAAGAGATAAATTTGTTGCTAAATTAGTAGAAGAACTAACCCAAAATAGAGATTCTTTTGAGTCTACAGAAAAGACAAAGGAGATAACAGGTAATAATTTTAAACTGAATATTAAAAAAGGTGGTTTTGTTAGTGTAGATATGATCCTTGCTCCTGCGCCCACTAAAAAGGATGCTATGGAAGATTATCTAAAATCTAGAAATTTTTCTGCACAAAATGGTTGTTATATTGGTAATGAAAATGAGAAAGGAGGAAGTGATGCTAAAGTAGCAGAGATAAATGGTTTGAAAGTTTATGGAGTAGATAGAGAACAAGAAAAAATTATTTCCCAAGTAATAAAGATGAGTACGTTGGGGATATTTCAGACGGGTCCTGAAGCAACACAAGAATTATTGAATAGGATTTTAAAAGGAGAGATTAATGTAGATTTTATAGGTTTAGATGTAGATGGTACTATTTTGGGAGTAAAAATAGTTAAAGGAAGAGCAGACAAAGAGAAATTAAAAGAAAGAAAAGGAATAAAAAATATCTTATGTCAATTAATTGGGAAAGGTAAATACATAGTTATTCTTACTGATAATTCCAAAGATTTAACTGAAGAGAGAATTATTAAGCCTTTAATTGAAGAACTTAAAACAAGAGGAATGTCTTTAAAAGATAATCAAATTACTGTTTACTGTGATGGTATGGTTACTAAGCTTACAATTGATAAAAATTATCAAGAAAAATTTGATTATGATTACAGTAAATATAGAATTCCTAAGGAAATAAAAGAAAAGATTTTAGAAGTACTGGGAGAAGTAAAAGAGAGAACAGATGGAAAAATCTTTACAAAAGGCTTGTTAGGAAAATTTTATTTAGAAGTAACTAAAGAAATCACGCAAGAAGATATAGACAATTATAAAAAGGAAGTAGAGAATTTAAAGAAAAATCCTGATTTAACTTTAGAGGAGATATATTCAAAGATACAGATATTAAGAAAGAAATATTTTACCAACAAAGCAGGAGTCTTGGTGATGGAAAACGGTAAATTAGTTCCTAAAAGATTCTCCCAGCTGCAAGAGGTAGTAAAAGAAGATAATAAAGAAGCAATAAAAAGATTTTCCACTTTAATAGATAAATTAGATTGGAGAAAAAGATTAATTCTTTCCTGTTTAAGTGATTTTACCTATGAGATAAATGAGCAAGATTTAGAGCAAGTTAACATAGAGATCGATGATTCTCAAGATTTTATTCAAAAGCTACATTCAAAAGAGTCTGTGCATTACATTCATCTTGTCTCTTCTGGCGCAAGCTTAGCTGTAGATTTAAAGATATTTGCGGATTTATTGATTAAGAAATGGTTAAAGTTAAATGAAAATTGTTCTTTAGAAGAGTTAGGGGAAAAAGGTTATAAAGTAACATTTGTAGTAAAAGGAGCAAATGCAAGATTTGTAAGTAATCGTCTAACTCAGTTAAGATCAGCCTCTATTGAGGTAACTGAAGAGGATATAGATAATCTTTTAAAGGAAGAAGAATTTAAGGATTTAAGAAAGGCAAAAGATAAAAAAATATTTGAAATTGTAGTTAGTGGAACAAAAGGAGTAGGAGTTAATTTAAAAGAGAAATCACTTGCATTTAGAAATTTACTTAACAATGCAGGAAAGAACACTATTTTAGGAATAAAAGGAGAAGAAAATAATCTTACTATCAATATCCTTGATATTGATCATTATCGTTTTGGTCTCTCTTGGCAAGCAATTACTCAGAAAGCCACAGGACTTATTTATAAACAAGAAGATAAATTTCCACCCGTATTTATATTAAGAGTTCCTCAAGGTATAGAAGTATATAAAGAATTATGTCCTATGTATATTCCCAGATTCACCATGAAGCAATACTATGAGGCAAGAAAAAAATTAATTGATGAAGGAATAAAAGAATATGAATTTAGAAAGAAAATGTTAGAAAGAAGAAAAGAGGCAGGAAAATGTCTAACTGTAGTTGAAGCGTTAGCTCCTGAGGTATTAATTGAGCCTATTTTAAGAGATAAAGTAAAAAGAGAAGAGTTAATTAGCCTTATTAATGAAGCCGAAGATGCTTATCAGGCAATAATAGAAAAAGGAAGAAGATTGAAAGAAGAATTCTGTAATAATGTTGCTGAAAAATTGGGAGGTCGTTTTGATTATTTTGATATTTACTTATATTCTGCAGAAGAAAAGGATAGTGAAGAAAAAGATAGTAAAGAGGAAGAAGTAAAAATTACTTTAGAGAAAGAAGAAGGTTCTTTAAGTAAGACAAAAGTATATCTATTTAGCATACCTTTAGAAGAAATTAAAAACCATGAATTTAAAGTAGAATTTGCCTCTGATTTTGGAAAGGTTTTAATCTCTCCATATGAGGTAGCCAATAAAAAAGAATATAAAAATGCGGTAATCTTTAATGGATTGTATTTCTGGACACCAAATACAAAAAGAATCTACAACTTACAGAGAAAATTTAGAGAAAAAGAACAGATTGAAGAATATGGAGATTATTTAGGAGGATTTGGTTTAGAGAAAAACGGTAAGTTCAGTATTTATTCTTTACCCTGTTATAGAAAAGCCTATGTAGCATTAACTAAAGAAGGAGAAATTATTTTTGGTATTTGGGAGTTAAAGAAAGGAAAGATAAAGATTGGTGATTATGAGATAGAAATAAATGAAAATAATCTTAATCCAGAAAGAGACAATGATATAGAAATATACACTCCTTTACATTTTGAAAAAGTAATAAAAGGAGAAGGTAAAGGAACAATTGTAAAGGTTGAGAGAAATAAAGAAGAGCCTCTCTCCCCAAAGGAAATTAGAAATATTGAAAAACTAGTTCCTCCTGGCACTTTCTATAATCAGGAAAAAGAAGATAAATTAGTAAACAATTTAGAAATAAAGGTAGACCAGAATAGATACAATTTAATAGTTATTGGAAATAGAATTAAAAAGATTATTAAAGGAGATGTATTCATTCCTTGTTATGGATTTGTGATTTCTTTAACTGAAGAAAAATTCAGAGAGTTAGAAAATAGGCTTACAAATTACAATAAACAGATAGAAGGAAACAAAGAAATTTATATCTGGCAAGGAGAAGAACCTGAGTTAATTTTTGAAGATGTCCTGCCTCAAGAACTTAAAGATAAAAAATTAAAATGGATACTTGGAGGAGTAGCTTTAATTGTCAGTGAAGAAGATAAATGGTATCCTAAAAATGCTAAAGAATTAGAAGAAATTCTTCGTCAACAAGGCTGGTTTAATCCTTTATCGATGAAGACTCAAGAAACCCCTGTGGAAAGATTCTGGAAACAGCCAAGAATGTGCATGGGAATAGCGGAAAAAGATAACAAAGATTATTTCTTTGCTGCTGCTTTTGATGGAAGACAACCTGACAGTTTCGGAGCAAACTTTATGGAGATGTTAAAGACAATAGAGAAAAAGTTTGATAAAGTAAAATACCTTCTTAATCTAGATAGTGGTGCCTCAGTATCAATTAATTTTATTGATAGTAAAGGTAACTTTATTACAGGAAATACTCCTTGCGGAGTAAAAGGACAAACCTGGGCTTCTCGATTAAGAGAAATAAATTCTATGTTCGTAGTAACATTAGGAAAAGATGGAGGAAAATTTTCATATCCTCTTTCTGTTCCTGAAGAATTTAAAAAAATAGTAAGCAAGCAATATGCAAAGATAGAGGTAAGGTTGAGTGAGGATAAAACTGACTATGTTTTAGAAGTATTAGAAGGAGAATCACAACCT
>QNCE01000088.1 GCA_003644405.1 Candidatus Omnitrophota bacterium
CTTTGCCCTAAAAGTGACCCCAATTAAAAATATTACTCTTCTTATCCAAATACATAATTTCAGCTTCCAATAATAATCAACTCTTAAAACAAATTGCAAAAGAGCTTAATTAAACCCAAATTTTTCATTACCTGCCTGACGGTAGGCAGGCCTGCCCGCCGATACTTACATATGCTTTTAGCAGGCGGGGAAAAATTTGTCCAAAGGACCCAGCCCTTTATCTCTCATAAGAAGAAATTCATTCGTAGAAATAAAGGGCTGGGTGATTTGCCTTTGTATCTTTTTGGTGTAAAGCTATTCTGTAAACTATAACATTTTGAATAGTTAGGAAGCTTTTCAAACTGGAGGGCAAATTTTGGGTTGAATTATGGAGATGTAAGATAGAAGGAGAGTAGGGGATAAAAAATGAGGAGATGGTTATAATGTTTTCAGAGTTTGCGAGATATTTAAGGAGATTTAGGCGAAAGTATGCAAGCACTTGAATCATAAGTTCTGTGTTAGCCAAGATCGACTTATTGGTAAATCATGTGACAACTGATAAAGAGGTAAAAGTGAACCTAAAATATATTTGTAAAAAATAGTTTACATTATTTTTATTATAATGTATTATAATTTAATTAGGAGGGATTGAACTATTTAATTAGGAGGAATTGAACTATGGAAAAGGCGAAAATATTAAAAGAATTCAAAGAAAAGAATGTAAGATTTATCAGACCTGTTTTTGTAGATATTTTAGGGAGAATACTTGATTTTACTATTCCTATAGAAGAATTTGAAGCTTTAATTAAAAATGGAAAGGGGTTTGATGGTTCATCTGTAGAGGGTTTTGCAAGGATTGAGGAGAGTGATTTAAGATTTATCCCTGATATTGAGACTTTAGCGATTCTGCCTTGGGAGTATGAAGGTATTGAAAAATCGTGGAGAGAAGCGATTGTTTTTGGAAGTATATATGATTCTGCAGGTAAAGAATATGAAGGAGATGTAAGGACTTTATTAAAAAACACAATAGAAAAATATAAAGATATTGGTGATTTAAAATGTGGGGCAGAGATAGAGTTTTTTATCTTTGAAAATGATAAGAATCCTCTTCATACAGATGAAGGAGGCTATTTCAGATCAGGATTATATGGAGAGATAAGAAAAGAATCTCAGCTCCTTTTGAGTGAAATGGGAATAAAAACAGAATTTGACCATCATGAAGTTGCCCAAAGCCAGCATGAGATAGATTTAGCCTTTACTTCTGCTTTAAAAATGGCAGATAGCATTATTTTGACAAAATACATTGTAAAAAGGATTGCAAAAAAATATGGAGTCTATGCTTCTTTTATGCCTAAGCCAATTGCAGGAATAAATGGAAATGGAATGCATCTACATCTTTCATTATGGAAAGATAACAAAAATCTATTTTTTGATACAGAGAATCAAGGATTAAGTAAAATAGCAAAATCTTATATTGCTGGTTTAATAAAATATGGAAAAGATATTCAAGCAGGCTTAAATCAATGGATAAACTCCTACAAAAGACTTTATCCGGGCTATGAAGCTCCAACGTATCTTGTTTGGGGAACAAAAAATAGGTCAGCTTATATAAGAGTGCCAGAATATCAGAAAGGAAAAGAATCTTCTGCAAGAATTGAGATAAGAAGTCCAGATTCTGCCTGCAACCTTTATCTTGCTTTAAGTTTAATCCATGGTGCAGGAATAGAAGGAATTAAAGAAAAGTTAAGTCCACCACAGCCTGTTGAAGTTGATGTTTTCCATTTATCTGATTCCGAGAAAGAAAAATTAAACATAGAAGAGTTATCTCCCTCCTTAGAAAAAGCCCTTGATTTTTTTGAGAAAAGCAGATTAATAAAAGAGACTTTACCTTTCCATATCTATCAAAAATTTTTAGAGAATAAAAAGATTGAATGTAAAAACTTCAACCGAGCAGTAACAGACTATGAGATAAAAAATTATTTTGGGATATTGTAATTTACTTTCCTTCATTCTTATTATCCTATCTTTCTAAAATGTTTCCACCTCAAAGTTAAAATGAAGTATAAATATTTATGGGCAGTAAAGGTAAATGGTAGATACTTTTATAATCTCTCCTCTTTTATTTTTCAACTAATCGTTCTAAAGAGTCAAATTCAATTTTGTTACATAAATTAGATTCTTTTTCTTTAAAGAGTTGATAAGATGGGCGCTATCTTTAATACAGAAGATTAGTTTTAGTGAGGAAGAGTAGAATAAAAAGTTCGCAATTTTTTTGATACTATGACACTTAAAATTGTCTTTAAAAAAATGACTTAGTGGGATATAATTTTATAAGTTAAGCTTTTGTAGAATATGGGATTTTTTGATTTCTGGAAAAAGTTATTTAATCCAGTCAAAAAAAGGAAAATTAGTAGAAAATCTGAAAAAAAGAGCTCTAAAAGGACTAAATTTAAAACAAAGAAGGCAAAACACAAAAAACCTCTTCGCAAAGTAAAAAGAGTTAAAAAGAAGGTAAGAAAACCCCGAAAAAAAACAAAAAGAATTTATAAGAAACCTATCCGCAAAGTTAAAAAAGTCTCAAGGAGACCTAAAAAAGAGGGAGAAAGAGAAATTGGCATAATCACTCATTACTTTGGAAAGATATCTGTAGGAGTTATTAAACTTAAAAAACCATTAAAAATTGGTGAGAGAATTCATATAAAAGGAGCCCACGACGATTTTGTTCAGACTATTACCTCAATGCAACTTAACCACAAAGGCATCTCCTATGCCCCTAAAGGCGCAGAAGTTGGGATCAAAGTAATTCAAAAAGTACACCCTAATGATAGAGTTTATAAAGTAGAAGAGAGGCTACCTCAGTAATTTTTGTATTTATAAAAGAACACAGGAAGTAGAATTTTTAACGTAGAGGAGTTAGCTTACTATACAATTAGATGGAAGTAGGTTTCTTTTACCACCCTCAGATAGAGAAATACGACTTTGGAGAAGGCCATCCCTTTAGGGGGAAAAGATTTGAGATTTTTTTAAGTTTCTTTAAAGAAAGATTTCCAGATTTTAAAAATTACTTTCAACATATACTGCCCTCTCCTGCTAGTGACCAACTTCTTTGCTTAGTTCATACTCAAGATTATATCGATGTAGTAAAAAGTGCCTCTTCTGGTATAGAAGTTCCTTACCTTTTTCACTACCTAAGTAGTGATAATATTAACCCTTTAACAGGGAGGTTTCCTCAGGGAATAGATGAGGCAGCAAGAGCTATTGTAGGTTCATCAGCAGAAGCCCTAGAGATGGTAGCTAGGGGAAGTTTAAAAAAGGCGATAGTTATAGGAGGAGGCTTACATCACGCTCAGCCTGATTTTGGAGAAGGATTTTGCGTTTATAACGATATAGCTATAGGTGTAGAAAATCTTAAGCGAAAGTATAAGTTAGAAAGAATTTTAGTTTTAGATACCGATGCTCACGCAGGGAATGGAGTAGCTCAATTTTTCTATAACGACCCTTGCGTTTTATTTATAGATTTACATCAAGACCCTACAACAATTTACCCCGGTACAGGATTTATACATCAGATAGGAGAGGGAAAAGGAAAGGGGTTTACCGTTAATTTATCTCTTTCTGTAGGCGCTTCTAATAAATCCTATCAGTATCTATTTGAGGAAATAATTTTCCCTTTAGCAAGAGAATTTTCTCCTCAATTAATAATTAGATATGGAGGAAGTGATCCCCACTATTTAGATAATTTAACTAATTTGGGGTTAACCTTAGATGGTTTTAAGATGATTGGCAGCTACACCAGAGAAATAGCTGAAGAAGTTTGCCAAGCTAGAAGTGTAGATTTAGTTACCTCAGGATACAATGAAGAGCTCTTACCATTTTGCTGGACCGCCCTAATTGCCGGCGTATTGAATCAGGAAGTTGATTTAGATGATTTTAAAGAAAGAAACTTACCTAGCCCTGATTTTAAGTTAGAAGAGACAAAAGAGATGGTTTTTTCTCTTAAGAAGCTCCTTAAGAATTATTGGCGAAGTATGAGTAAGTAACCTGGAACATTTTAATAACCTTTACATTTTTCTCTTCATCGATTAAGATAATTCTAAGTGGAATGAGTGAAGATAAAAGGAGGAGGAAAAGATGGGGAATAGTTTTTTAGACATTACATTTTTTGGTAATCACTTATTGAGTTATTTTATTTTTCTTCTTACCCTTTCTGTTGCAATTTTTATTATTAGAGTCTTTAAGAGAATAGCTCTTAGGCGGCTTAAGGAATGGGCTCAGAAAAGTAAAACCACTATTGACGATTTCATCATAGCTCTTATAGAGAAAATTGGTCTGCCTTTGCTTTATTGGGGGGCATTCTATATCAGTGTGAATATCCTGAAGTTACATCCCTACTTAAGAAAAGTAATTAATATTTTAGGAATAGCTATCTTAACGTTAGCAGGGGCTCGTCTTCTGGGGGAAGTTATAAGTTATATTTTTGAGATTTACTGGGTAAAGCGAGGTAAAGATGTGGCGTTACAGCGGAGCCTTAAAGGGATTTTAAGGGTGATCAGGGTAGTTATCTGGGGATTAGCTATCGTCTTTTTCTTAGATAACTTAGGGTTTAAAATCTCTACGGTAATTGCTGGTTTAGGAATTGGAGGCATAGCTGTAGGTTTAGCAGCTCAGGCAATCCTAAAAGATTTGTTCAGCTATTTCTCTATAATTTTTGATCGTCCCTTTGAGGTAGGAGACTTTATTATCATTGATGACTACTTAGGGACAGTGGAGTATATTGGGGCAAAGACTACGAGAATAAGAAGTTTAAGTGGGGAGCAGTTAGTTTTTTCCAATACTGACCTTACCGATTCTCGGGTAAGAAACTACAAACGTATGGAAAAAAGGAGGGTTCTTTTTCGCATTGGGGTAGTTTATAGTACTCCCTTAGAAAAATTGAAAGAGATACCTAAGATAATTGAGAGTATTATTAAAAATGTGAAGGATGCAGTTTTTGATAGGGCACATTTTTTCTCTTATGGTGATTTTAGTCTAATTTTTGAGATAGTTTATTACGTTATAGGAAGTGATTATAACAAATATATGGATATTCAACAGGAAATTAACTTTGCTATAAAAGAAGAATTCGAAAAACGTGGTATAGAGTTTGCCTATCCTACGCAAAC
>QNCE01000089.1 GCA_003644405.1 Candidatus Omnitrophota bacterium
ATCAACTTCCAATACTCTCTTTCTTTGGATTCTTCTCCACCATCTAAATCCCGTGCCCATAAATCATTGAATTTCTCTATATTCAATTCTTTAACAATATAATTGTATGATTCCTGTCCCAACTTCTTCTCTAAAATGCTTCGTGTAGAAGAAAATGCATAATGTAAGACAATCTCATCAGGTTTCACATCGGTCAGCTTACCAAAATCATATAATACAGGTTTACCTGATTGAGTGAATCCAAAATCTGCCACATAAATAAATGCAACACTAAAATCAGTATCAAATACTCCTCTGCGCCACATCTCATGTTGCAATTCTACATATTTCTTATAATCTTCTAAACTCATACTACTTTGAGGAACAATTTCTTCCTGAATTATTGCATTAGTTACAGAAGCAACTTTAAAATCTACTTCTGCCTTAAAATCTTTAATATTTCTTAAAACTATGGTCTCGACTCCTATTCCTTTCAATTTCTCTGCCCCTATTTCATAGCCCTTAATAATTCCTTCAGCTTCTTCAGAGTCTGCTTTAAATGGATTAACAATTTTTACCACATATCCATTAAAGCCTGGAATTTTAAAAGTAATAGTCTGCGCCCCTCCACCAACTATATTTTTTGCTTTTAAAATTGCTGCATTCCTTATTGTCTCTCTTAATTTAGAGCTGAGGGTTTTCTCTTCCTTGCTCCTGAAAACTTTACTTAAAATACCACCATCAAATTGGGAAGGGAAAGCTAATTTTTTATCTCCTACCTCTATGGAAGGAAGTTCTCCCAACAGTGGCTCCTTTTCTTTGCTTCCATCTAATTTCTCCTCTTCCTGGGAATCTATTTTTCCTAATGCTTTTGCGGCTCTGTAGCGCACACCCCGATCTTCGTCTTTTAATGCTTTTTCAAGAGAGTAAATAGTGGGAATCCCTTCCTTAGTCTCTTCAATCTCTTTTTCCCCTGATTCTGTTCCTTTTGGGTCAGACTCTGATTCTGTGGATTTCGCCTTTGGTTTTATCTCCTTCAGGGATTCAATCCTCTCCAAAAGCTGATCTGCATCGTAAATGTCCCTCTCTTTCTCTTCATTTAATCTCTCTGATATCTCCTTTGCATATCTTTCAATCTCACCTAATCTTGGCTTAATAATCTCTATTGCCTCGTTATACAGTTCTTTATTGGCATGATAGAAGTCTCTAAGGAGAGCAAGTACAATTCCACAGACAGAATCTCTAACCTCAATATCTATCGTATTGTCCTTCAATACCTCTAATATCGCATCAATGCACAATTCCTTATTTTCAAAATTAGGATATATCTTTCTTACGAAATCCGCAGCACTGTCTTTGCTACCTTGACCCTCTTTGTTAAAAACTGCCTTTCCTGGGGGATACTTAATCAAATTATCCTTTATGTCCTCTATTGTCTTGCTGCTACCTTTATCGACTTCGGTTTTTTCATCTCCAGGGGGGAATTTTTCTTTTGTCGATGTAGTGCCTAGCTTTTCCTTCCTTAATCCCCCATCTTTCAGTAATTTCTCTTGGTGCTTTGCTATCTCTACTATTCTCTGTTTTCTTATCTCTGGGGTTACCTCTGGTTTGTATAACTCTCTAGTAAGTTCTTCGGCTTCTTTTGCATCGAGTCCCCACGCCCTGAATTTGATGTAATCTCTTGCAGCTTGTGGATTCTTAACATCCTCAGCTATCTTTGTAGCAGAACCCGCGACCAGTTCCCCATAGGCATATGTCCAAAACGGTTCCCGAACCCACAGCTTCACACCCAATCTTTCCCTAACACGCTCGGATGGATGTTCCTTTGTATATTTCTTTGCAAATTCGACAAAGGTTTTCTCCCTCTCACCTGGATCTGGAATTTCTTTGGCTAATTCTATCCCCTTTCTGTATAAGGGGTACGCCTCATTCAGAGACCCCTCCGCCTCCTCGGGCATTCCCAACTTCTCGTAATGTGATCTGAATTCATCAACAGCTACCAATACTTCCATGGCACTTGCCATTGGTATATCCCGTGCTATGCGTCCAGTAATTCTGAGATAATGAATATCTTCATGAGCTATAGCTAATCTAGAAAATAGAGGGTATCCTGTTTCAAGGTCCTTGAGGTTCATCTCATCTATATTTATATAATGTGTAACTGGAGTAACACTTTCATATTTGCTCGTAGGACACGTTTTTTCCGTCATTTCATCCACAAGCCTTTCTCTCTCCTCCTCTGTCCAGTGCGGTAGATACTCATCTACTATAATCCTTTTATGTTCAACTTCAACATGTTTTTTCTGGGATAATGTTAGTGGTTTTGCTTTAAGTTTCTCTCCAATCGATTCGAGTATTTTATGAAAACTAATGCCTTTACGAGATTCTGGTGATCTTTCGGCTTCTGGCAACCTCGCAGCCTCTACCTCACTAAACACCTCCTCATACATCTCCTCAACTGCCTCTCTATCCTCACTTTCCTTTACAAATTCCTCTCTCTCCTCATCTATTGTTAAGCCTACCCAAAATGCAGAATTACCGCCGTCTTTAGACACCACGAAGGCAGGTTGTCTACTTAGCTTAAGGAGCCACACTTCTTTTGGTATGTCTGAAAAACGCAGGTTATCTTTACATCCCTCAGTGAGAGATAATTCCCGAGAATAAGTAGAGAACCATATCTCCTCTATAGAACTTTCACTGAGTGCGATAAATACTTTGTCTCCAGCTACTAATACATCTCCTTTCTGTATCTCTAATTTAGAAGTATCTACTAACTCACCTGCGAACCTAAGCGATAAGGCTTTAATGTATATCTTTAAGAGAGATTCTTCTTTATATTCACTGCTCCACTTATAGCGGAGAGAAATATACCTTTCCACCTCTTGAGCAAGCCCATTTAATTCTTCGACAATACGAGAGGAAGAAGATTTATCTTTAGGTCGTTGCTTTCTTATATTTTCATAAATAGAGGCAGCCCCTCCTGGGGATAGAGAGGCCTGCCTCAAGCCACGGATAGAAGGTGAGAAGAAAGAACTAAAAGAAATTATTTTAGCTAACAAACTCTTCAAGGATGTTATTGACTCTAAAGGTGGGGCTCTTAAAAAGAGATTTTTTGGCCAAGTTAATAATCTCTTGGGAGAATAATTGATTAAGAATCTGCCATTTCCCTTCTTTGAAACTCTTAACCAATCGGTTATCATAAACGCAGAAAAGCTGATACCTCCCTTCTTGGTCACGACAGAATAAATAGATGATTTTTTCAAGCTTTGATATAAGGATATGATTAACTTCAAGATTTTGTAAGGATAACATTTTACACCTCCTTTTTTATTCCTATCAAAATTATTAGAAGTATCCCTTTTCACATTCTTTCTATAACGAGTTATCATTCCATAAATATAGATAACAAAGAAACCTAACTTTCCTATATTTATCATAAAATCGGCTATCGTTGCTTTTGCCCAGTAACTTTCTCCAAAATACAGCATCATATAAGAATGTGCGAGTATAAAATTGGGAACAGGTCTAAAGATAAACTCTACTAGTTGAGCAATGCCTACAAATATCATACCACCGAACGCAGCACTCATTTTTTTCAACTTAGGACTTATCGATGTCTCTTTTAAAAAGAAAAGAATGAATATAACAAAGGGGATTGTAAAAACTATGGGTATCAACAATTCAAAAGGAGTTGTGTAAAAACAACTAAAACCTCCAACTACTGGCTGAGAAATTGAATGATATATAATAGGCCAGTTCAACTTTACAGCAAAGAATTTACTTACTTGGTCAACTAAAATTCCTACAATAGCTACTTTTGTGCTAATAGAAAGGAGATATTTTATTGAGTTTTCCTTTCTATTTTCATCACTAAATTCTACTTTTATACCCTGGGAGATTTTCTTTAATATGGCTCCTCCATCAAAATTATTATTTTCATAATTAGAGACAGATCTCTTTAAAGAAGAAGTTTGCCTCATACCACGGATGCTGTAACCGACTTTACCTAAGACCGTTACTACTCCTTCACAAATCCTCCAGTCTTTATTTTCTAAAGCCTTAATGGAAAGCTCTGCTACGGTAGAATCGCCAATTATCACAAGAATATCTACGATTATATTCCATCTAAATATATTATCTGTACCCAGCTCTTCAATTAAGATTTCTACTGCTTTTGCACCAAAATCTTCCCATAATACCCAGACATCATCAGAATTCTCCAACTTTCCTTCTACCACCCATTCTAACGTGTAAAGAATCTTTCTTCTCTCCTCCTCAGATATACCACCGTCTCTAAAAGAATCTTTTGAGGTTATTTTTACATCCTCAAAAACTACCCAGAGATTTCCATCTTCACCTGCTTCCCAAGCATGCCAACCATAAAACACCTTTCCTTCTTTTATCGTCCAGAATGGACCATGTTCTTCACCAGGTAAAAGAATAATCCGTTCAATCTCTGTATCAACTGTTGTGCCTGTATATTTAACCATTCCACCTTTAGTGCCAATTAAGTTTAGATGAATCTCCTTAAAAGGAACAGGCTCTTGAGAATGATTATGTATTCCACAATGAACATAGGGACCTGCATACCAGAAATTAAACCTATATCCTTCAATTAAAATCTGTGGTCGGGTATAATACATATCCTTAGTGGCAAATTCAGGATCGTTAGGTATCATTTCTGAGATATGCTTCCATTCTAATTCTGCTCCTTCAGGAGATCTCACCAAGAAATTATTTACATTATCCACACTCTGAGGAACAGAACCTTTTCTTATAAAAACAGCAACTATTACTCCCTCTTCTCCTGCCTGAATTTCATTTTCTTCAACTAAAAGAGAACGTTTCTTCTGAGAAGTTAAAATACCTCGGGAAGGTCTTCTTAATCTGCTTCTTAAAACTTTAATATAGTGGGAGAAGTTTTTATTTAAAGGCATAGAGATAAAAGGTTTCAATTTAGCAAAATAAAATTCATAACCTGCTATATACCAGGAAGGAGTCTTACTTATCTTCTCATCACTAAATTCTACTTTTATACCCTGGGAGATTTTCTTTAATATGGCTCCTCCATCAAAATTATTATTTTCATAATTAGAGGCAG
>QNCE01000090.1 GCA_003644405.1 Candidatus Omnitrophota bacterium
AGTTTCATTATTGCCTTATTTAATTTATCTTGATCTGCTCTTGTTTTTGGTTTAATACTTATGGAAACGACTGGCTCAGGAAATTTTATAGCTTCAAGAATCACAGGATGGTCTGGATCGCATAAGGTATCCCCAGTTACTGTGCAACTAAAACCCACTCCTGCAGCTATATCTCCAGCATAAATCTCACTGCGATTTTCTTTCTGATTAGCATGCATCTGTAATATCCTTCCTATTCTCTCTTTTTTATTCTTGGTAGCATTTAACACATAACTACCAGCCTTAAGATACCCAGAATATACCCTGAAATAAACTAACTTTCCCACATGAGGATCAGCTTGAACCTTAAAAGCTAACGCAGTAAAAGGTTCTTCTAATGCTGGCCTCCTCTTAATAATTTTTTTTGAATCTTTAGGGTCCCAGCCCTCTATAGGTGGTAAGTCTATAGGCGAAGGGAGATAGAAAGTAATTGCATCTAAAAGCTTTTGAATACCTTTGTTCTTAAGCCCTGAACCGCACAAAACGGGAACTAATTTATTAGAAATTGTTCCTTTTCTTAAGGCTTTAATTATCTCTTCTTTAGAAATCTCTTTCTTTTGTAAATATTTTTCTGTAAGTTCTTCATCTACAGATGCTACCTTTTCTAATAGAATATTATGATAATTTTCTGATAATTCTTTATACTCGGAAGGTATTTCTTCTATGGAAACTTTTTTTCCTAAAGATTCTTCATCATAAAAAACAGCTTTCATCTCCACTAGATCGATTACTCCTTTAAACTCGTTTTCTTTTCCTACAGGAAGAGTTATTGCTACAACAGGGGCAGTTAATTTTTCTTCCATATCCTTCATTACTCTAAAAAAGTCCGCTCCCATTCTATCCATCTTATTTACAAAAACTATTTTAGGAACATGATACTTATCTGCTTGACGCCAGACAGTCTCTGATTGAGCCTCTACCCCCTCTACGGCAGAAAAAACTACCACTACACCGTCTAATACCCGAAGAGCTCTCTCTACTTCAGCAGTAAAATCAACATGTCCAGGAGTATCAATTATATTGATTCTTTTTTCGTTCCAAAAACATGTAGTAACTGCACTGGTGATAGTAATCCCTCTTTCTTTTTCTTGCTTCATCCAATCCATCTGTGCCTGTCCATCGTGAACCTCACCAATTTTATGAGAACGCCCAGTATAAAAAAGAATTCTTTCAGTAATGGTAGTTTTACCAGCATCGATATGGGCAGCAATGCCAATATTTCTTACCTTTTCTAACTCTACTTCAGGTAAAGTCTCTGGTTCCTTTTTTACCTCTTCTTCTTTTATTTCCTCTTCTTTTTCAGGAAGCTTGACGGTCTCTTCTTGCGGTTTTAGTTCTTCCCCTAAAGAAATTCCCTCCTTTTTAGTTTCTTTTTTAGTTTCTTTTTCAACCTCTTCAGGTTGCTCTTTAAGCAGAGCAGACTTCTCTTCTGATTTAGGTGTAATGCTTACCTCTTTTGTTGCTTCTTCCTGAGTTTGTACCTCCAAGGCTTCCTCTTTCTTCTCTTCTTCTAAAGAGGTTTGAGAGAGAGACTGTTGAGTTACTCCCTCTCCTTTTAAAGCAAGTCTTCTCTCTAAAATAGTCTTCTCCTCACTTAACTTTTTTATCTTCTCATCTCTTGCTAAAATCTGTTTAGTTTTCGTTTCTATTTCTTTTTCTAAATTTGCGTATATTTCTTTTAAAGCCTCATATTCAGACTTAGCTACCCACTCACTTTCTGCTTCTTTTTGCTTAAATTCATTAATAGTAAGAGTATACTTTCTAATTTTCTCAGTAAGCTTGCTAATTTCATCATTTAGAAATTTTATTTTTTCATCTTTCTTTTTATTCTCCTTTTCAAAAAAGGCAACACGATTGTTTATTTCTCTTAATTCTTTATTTAATTTTACATTTTTTGAAAACTGCTCTTCCAACTCTTTCTCTTTTTTTACTAAAAGATTTCTTAAATCAACTGTCTGTTTTTTAAGTCTTTGAAATATCTTCTTCTCATATAATTTCCATCTTTTTCTTCTTCCTATTTGTTTTTTTAGCTCGCCTCTTTCTTTTTTTAAGCTCTCCAACTTTTCTTTAAGAGATGAGTTTTCTGAGTTAACTTTTTCTAGCTCTCCCTGAAGGGCCTTCAACTTATCTTTTAAAGAATTTATTCCCTTTTTTAATCTAGCCAGTTCTATCTCTTGAGGGCTTCTTTTCTCTCTTTTTTCTTTTTTAAGGGTAATTTCTGGGGAGGAGAAAAAAGAAAAAGCTACGGCAATTATCCCCCCCAACATAATTATGCCTAAAATTATAATCATAACTTCTTCAATCTAAATACATTCCCTCCAAATGAGACATTTTAAGTCAGACTTATTTTGTATCATTTGGGATTTAAGATTCGGTAGAGAGAAGCTCTACTTATTTGGAGTTCTTCTGTTATATCTTTCACTTTATACCCATTAGCTATCAACTGCTGAATCAAATATTTCCTTGCCTCCTTATCTTCAGGTTTCACCACTCTTTTCTTTTTCCTGAAGCTATCCAGCAATTTTTCTAAATCTCCTTTTTCATCTTTTTTATTAAAAAATCGTTTAGTAATTTTAACTAACTCTCCTATAATTTTTTTTACGGAAGATAAATCTAAAAAAGCCTCTTCCCTACTTTTTAAACTCTCATCTATCATCTCAAGATACTTTTTTCTTGCTTCCTCCATTTGAGAATGTAATAAAGACAGAATAAATTCATAATTCACAAAGCTTTTTTTAGAGTTTTCTAAATAAAGATTAAGAGAGCTCCATCTATATTCTTTAGGATGTTTGCACAACGTAGCCTTATAAGGATTAATATGAATGTAAAGAGAAGCTGCCAAAAGATAATCGTCACTGTTGCAGAAACTAGCTCTGTACCTTCCACAAAATACATGTCCTTTGCGTCGATATTTTTTATTAAAATAATCAGCATATCTCTCAAAAAGATTCTTCATAGCTGAAGACAGATTAGATTTGTTAATTCTTAAAAGAAGATGGAGATGATTAGGAAGTAAAGCAAAACAAAATAAATCCAAATTAAACTTTTTGACGGTTTCTTTAAGGACTGCTAAAAAATGCAAATAATCTGACTTTTCCAAAAAGAGAAGCTCTCTCCCAGGAGCTCGTTGAATAATATGGTAAACTCCTCCCTCAAAGACTATCCGTTTATTGATAGTTAAACCCGGATTTTGCATTAGCAAAATCCGCCCAAAGGGCAGCCCTTTATTCTTCATAAGAAGAAATTCATTCGTAGAAATAAAGAGCTGGGTTAACCCAGCTCTTTCAAAAGAAAGGGCTGTCCTCCGGACAAATTTTTCTAATGAAAAATTTGGGTTAAATACCCTTTTAGTTTGCCTTTATCTAATCTTTCTAATAACCCCATGATTATCAAAGGGATAAAAAATCTTTCCCTTTTACTTCTATCTGACCTCTCCTTTGCTAACTTTTTCTATATCAAGATGTTCTTGCAAAATAACTATTAGAGATTAAATTTTACCATACAAAAAGGGCTTGCGTCAACCTCAAATGAGACATTTCAAGTCAGACTTTCCGCCTAAGGCGGATCCGCCTATGGCGGAAAAATGTCTCATTTGGAAGGTTTGGGAGAAAGGGGCTTGGGAAGTTGGATATAGAATTTTGTACCTTTCATATAAGTAGATTCAAACCAGATTTTTCCATTATGATTTTCCTCAATGATTCGTCGGACTACATACATTCCAATTCCTGAACCTGACTTATAAGAAGACTTCGTAGTAAAAAAGGGGGAAAATATCTTTTTTTTATCCTCCTCCTTTATACCAATACCGTTATCAGAAATAATTATAAAATAGTGAGTAAGTTCTTGATAAGCTTTTATCTTTATCTTAGGATGGTATTCTTTTTTCTCTTCCTGGAAGAGTTGTAAGGCAAGCTCCTGGGTAGCTTCATAAGCATTATCTAAAAGATTATAGATGACCTCTCCCAGTTGAGATTTTATTCCCCATATAAGGTCTATTTCCAAATCTTTCTCTAATGGTATTTCGGAAACCTCATGTTTTATAGAGATGAGCTCCAAGGCGGGATTTATTATCTCTTCTAACGAAAAATAACCAAAAAATAACTCCTTATCTTGAGTACGAGCAAACTGCAAAATTCCTCTAACTACAGAGTCGGTGCGTTTAACATTAGAGATAAGAGAATCAGTGATTTTTAAAAGATACTCTAAAAATTCTTTTATAGAACGATTGTTAGCAAGATTATAATTACTCTTAACAAATTCTTGAATGGCAAGCCTTAGTTCTCCTGTAGCCAAAGAAAAGTGATTCAATCTATTTTTTATCTGATGAGCTACTCCATCAGCTATCCCTCCGATAGAAGCAAGTTTTTCTGCCTGAAAGAGCTGTTGCTGGACTTTTTTAAACTCTTCAAAAAAAAGACAGTTTTCAATTGCCAAAGCAGCCTGACGAGAAAGAATACTAAATACGCTTATATCATCCTGGCTATAAGGAGACCTATCTAATTTTTCTCCTAAAATTAAGAATCCCTGAACTCTTTTTTCAACAACAGAAGGAATAAATAGCTCAAAAGAGGTCTTCAGTTTCTCTTCTAAACATTTTCTTAAATCAGAAGGCAATTCTTCTGGGATAAAAGGGTTGGGATTATTCTTCATATATGTAATAATAGGAGCATCTTCAGGGAAATTTAAGTCTAATGAGGTAATCTTATAACCACGAGCCGACATTGGTTTATAGATTTTATTTTCTTTATCATACGAAAAAATAATAGCGAAACTAATCTTTACAGTTTTTTTAACGATACGAACAATCAACTTAAGTAATCTGTTTAAGTTATGTTCTCTAATCATCCCTCCTGCAGCTTGAAGAAGAATATGTTGATAATGACGCTGTTGAGCTAAAAGTAGGTCTTCAGCTTTTTTCTGAATAGTCCTATAGATTAAAGGACCTATAGTAGCAAAGGTAGCAGCGAAAGAGGTAGATAATACCCAGGAGTTAGTTTGATATCCTA
>QNCE01000091.1 GCA_003644405.1 Candidatus Omnitrophota bacterium
ATAGATTTAATGAAGATAACTAAGGTTGTTATTTCTCATCAGCATTGGGATCACATTCAAGGATTAAATGGTCTTTTGGAGATGAATAAAGGTATTACCGTTTATGTTTGTGCTCACTCTAACAAAAATTTTAAGGACCGTATTCTAAAACAGAAAGCAAAGTTAGTAGAAGTAAAGGAGAAAATTAATATAAAAGAAGGGGTATACTCCAGTGGGGAGTGCCTTATTTCTTACAAAGGAGAAAAGATTGCTGAACAAAGCTTAATAATTGAAAGAGGTAAGGACTTGGTTTTACTCTGTGGATGTGCACACTTTGGTGTGTTAAATATTATAGAAAAAGTAAGGAGGAGTTTTAATAAAGATATATATTGTTTAATAGGAGGATTCCATCTTATGGATAAAGAAAAAAGATTTATTGAGTATGTAGTTAGAGAATGCAGAAAAGCAGTAAAGAAGATAGCACCTTCTCACTGTACGGGATTTCTTGGTGTTTCTTTGTTTCGGGAGGTCTTCAAGGAAGATTTCCTAGAGATAAAAGTAGGTAAAGAGATAGGGTTTTAAAAATATGGAGATCGTTTTTTCCTCTCTAAGCGAGCTCTAATAATTATCATCTTCGTTTTCGTGATGATGGTTTTTATTGATTACTTAAACACTTTTACCAGAGGTGGGCCAACTCGTTTTATGAAGGGTTCGCATTGGAGGCAATATCTTCTTGCCTCCTTCTTAGGGGTTATCCCTGGTTGTTTAGGAGCGTTTACCCCAAACCACAAAAGGCCACCCCGCCCTTTCAAAGAAAGGACGGAGGTAAGCCCGTGGTTCGGGGTTTATAGTAGCTTCTCTCTATATGAGGGGAGCTTTAACTTTGGGGGCATTAACTTCGGCAATGGTTGCTACACTTTTTATAGCTCTAGGTCTAAAATTTTTCAACCTTCAGAGTTTGTTAAGCATAATCTAATTTATGTGCTCTTCCTGGCAGGACTAATAGGAATTATTCCTGAAAGTGGACCTCATATGATATTTGTAATGATGTTTTATAAGAAAGTTATTCCCTTTTCTGTGTTTTTTACCTCATGTATTATTCAGGATGGTTACGGAATGCTGCCGTTACTTTCGCATAGCGTAAGAGTAAGTTTCTGGGTAAAGATGGTTAATTTGGTAGTGGGTATAACTATTGGGTATCTTCTTTATCGTATGGGTATTTAATATGGAGACAACTCTTCTTCAATTGGAAAGTAATAGGTGGAGTAAGGTGAAGGAGATTCGAGGAGGAATGGGTTTTCAGAAAAAATTAGAGAATTTAGGGATAAGGGTAGGAGTAAGGATTTTAAAAGTAAGCCAAACTCCTGGACCAATAATTGTAAAGGTAAGTTCTTCCCAATTTGCTATTGGGAGAGGAATGGCTTCTAAAATTATCGTAGAAGGATGAGAGTGCTTCTGGTGAGCAATCCTAATGTAGGTAAGAGTGTGCTTTTTTCCCATCTTACCGGAGCAAGAGTTTTGGCTTCTAACTACCCTGGTACTACTGTAGAAATAACTAAGGGTTTTTTAAAACTGGGAGATATCCGAGCAGAGGTGATAGATGCCCCAGGAACTTATGGGTTAACTCCCACTAATAAGGCTGAAGAGGTAGCTTTAGAATTACTCAACCAGGCAGATGTAATAGTAAATGTGGTAGATGCTACTAATTTAGAGAGGAATCTATCTCTAACTGTGGATCTCTTACAAAGAGTAAAAAAGCCTTTCATTGTGGTTTTAAATATGTGGGATGAGACTAAGCATAAGGGTATTGATATAGATATAGAGAAGTTAAAGAAACTTCTAGGGGTAAAGGTCATTCCTACTTGCGGTTTAACTGGTCAGGGGGTAAAAGAGCTAGTAGAGAAGATAAAAACCGCCTCTCCTCCTAAAGACTTAGAAAAAGAGAAATGGAGTTTTATTGGAAAGATAATTGAAAGGGTACAAAAGCTTTCTCATCGTCATCACACGATTTGGGATATTCTTGAAGAAGTAAGTGTAAAACCTCCATGGGCTTATCCAATTGCTGTAGCCATAGTTATTTTAAGTTTTCAGGTAATAAGATTTGTAGGAGAAGGGTTGATAAATTATGTGTTTGCCCCCCTTTTTACTAATTTTTATACTCCTCTAATTATGAAGTTAAGTTTTTTTATTAGAAAGAGTAGTTTTTTACACAGTATCCTAATAGGAAAGCTTGGAGGAGGAGAAATTGACTACTCTAGTGCATTTGGTTTGTTAACTACAGGTCTTTACGTACCTATAGCTATGGTTTTACCGTATGTATTTAGTTTCTATCTAGTATTAGGTGTGTTGGAAGATTGGGGGTACTTACCCCGATTAGCTATTTTAGCAGATAGAGCATTTCATAAAGTAGGCCTTCATGGATATGCAATAGTCCCTATGGTCTTAGGTTTGGGATGTAATGTTCCTGGAGCGCTTTCTACAAGACTTTTTGAAGAGAGGAGAGAGAAGTTTATTGCTGCTACTTTAGTTTCTATAGCAGTGCCTTGCATGGCCCAGAGTGCCATGGTAATCGGGGTATTAGGGAGATTAGGTGGGCAATTCGTAGGAATTGTATTTTTAATTCTTTTTCTGGTATGGTTTATTCTAGGAATAATCCTAAATAGATTCTTAAAAGGGGAAAGTCCGGAAATCTTGGTAGAGATTCCTCCTTATCGTCTTCCTTCTTTAAAAGCTCTCTATAAAAAACTATGGATAAGATTGTCTTGGTTTTTTTCCGAAGCATTACCTTATGTTCTTTTGGGTGTACTATTTGTTAATATTCTTTATTATCTAAAGATTATTGATTTTTTGGCAGTAATATTTTCCCCTATAATGACCAGAATCTGGGGTTTACCTGATCAGGCAATAGGAGCTTTGATTGTAGGTTTCCTAAGAAAGGATGTAGCGGTGGGAATGCTTCGCCCACTTAATTTAAGTGTGCGACAGCTTATTGTAGGAGTTACAATTCTTACAATTTACTTTCCTTGTGTAGCTACTTTTGTGGTCCTGTTGAGAGAGCTAAAAATCAAGGATATGTTGAAATCTATCGCTATTATGCTCTCCACAGCATTAGTGGTGGGGGGAGTGGTAAATTTTATTCTTTCGCTACTTAAGATTTGAAAGTAGTTCTAACTCTTCTATCAGTCTTGATATTCTTATTTTTAGGAGGATGTGTAAGTTTAAGAGGATACTTATCTCAAAATAGGGGAAGGGTGGTATTAAGAGTAAAAAAACCCTTTGGCGAAGGGTATTTAAAAAAAGATTATTATCTTACCCAGCAGGGAACTCTCATAAATCTTAACGATAATAAAGAGAGAGTAATCAGGGTATTAGGACTACCGGATAAGGTTACTTATTCCTTGGAGGGTTATTATATCTGGATTTATAAATCTGAAAGGCTAAAAGTTTACTTCCAAGGCGATTATGTTAGAGGGTTTAAGAGATTTTAAAATTAGCACTTTAAGGAAACGTATGCGAACAAAGCATTTTTTTCTTAATCAAGCTCCTTATGTTGCTTACCATCTTTTGGGTGATTATATAGTAGTTGCTAAAGGAAGAAAGAATTTAATAGGGGAAATTGTAGAGACAGAAGCCTACCTAGGTATAGAGGATGATGCTTCTCATGCCTTTTCTGGTAAACTTACCTCCAGAAATAAATTTCTCTATAGAGAAGGGGGTATAATTTATGTGTATTTAATCTATGGAAAATTCTGGTGTTTTAATGTAGTAGTTTCAAGAAAAGGTGATCCCCAGGCAGTGTTTATCAGGGCTATTGAGCCTCTTTCAGGGATAGAGATTATGAAAAAGAATAGAGGCAGAAAGAGCGAAAAAAATCTCACTAACGGCCCAGGGCGATGGACACAAGCCTTAGGTATTAATGGAAGATTCTTAGGTAGGAGCATTACTTCTAAAGACTTCTTTATCTCCGCAGGAGTCTGTAAAAAATTTTCTGTAGTGAAAACAAAAAGAATAGGGATTGATTATGCTGTCTACTGTAAAGACCTTCCCTTAAGATACTACATTAAAAATAATCCTTTCGTTTCGGTAAAATAGCTAAGTAGTAAATTTTTTATTAAGCTCTCGCACATAATTTTTTATTTGGTAGAAATCTCTAATTTTATTTTCAAAGAAAACAAATATAGAATTATTATGTAGAAGGGGGTCTTTTAACTTATCCTGATACAGCTTAAAGAGAGGAGTTTGGGGCACCGGAGAATATTCTGCCAGAGAAATTTTTGCTCCTAAAGAATGCAAAAAATCAATTTCTTTCTTAAGCTCTTCTAAGTTTTGATTAGGATAGCCTAAAAGAAGATACACACTGAATTCTCCTTCTTTAAATCCACCCCTTTTTAAAAGCTTTATTCCTCTAATCACTTCCTCAGTAGTTACTTTATCTCCCCATATTTTTTGCAAATTTCTGTCAAGGGTTTCTAAACCAAAATGGATATTGACGAATCCTAATTTCTTTAAAAGGTAAGCAATTTCTTCATCAAGGAATCTAAAATGGAGGGCGTTAGGAGTGTGAAAATTTACTTTAATTTTTAGCGCCTTTAGTTTTTTTAATAAATTCTTTGTTTCCTCTTTAGGATAGAGAAAAGCATCGTCGTAGAGAACAAAATTTTTTATGCCTTTACTGTAATAGTAAGAGATAAATTCAATAATTCTTTCCTCAGGAAGCCGTAAAAATCCATCGAATAGTTTCTTTATAGCACAGTAACTGCAATTGAATGGACACCCCCACGATGTTCTTACCACCACATAGTCTAGATGAGAGTAGAAGTATTCATAATCAGGGAGAGTAAAATAAAGCTCTTTAAAGTTATAAGGGACATTTAATAATTCAAAGAAAGTCTGTAATTCTTGATTTTTAAATATATAATCGCAAGGAATGTTAGTTTTGGCATGATGGTACATTAAGGTAGGATAAATCCCTCCAAGAATTATTTTTGTAGAGAAGCGCTCTCTAATAATTTCTACTAATTGGCGTATTCCCCAGTACCAATAAGTCATAGA
>QNCE01000092.1 GCA_003644405.1 Candidatus Omnitrophota bacterium
CAAGCGGAGCTTGAATTATAAAAGCACCACGCCTGTAAAGGCGTGGGTATCTATTGAACTTAAAGAAAATATTTAAGATAATTCTTGATAAATTATTCAAAAGAGTTACACTTAGCTAGCTATAAAGGGAGGGTGAGAATGCGTGAAAGAGTGGAGAAAGTATTGGATGAAATAAGACCTTTCTTCCAGATGAAAGGAGGTAATGTGGAGTTAGTAGAAGTAACAGAGGAAGGTATAGTAAAAGTTAAGCTTACCGGTGCTTGCCGAGGATGTCCGATGTCTAGTTATACTCTTAAATTAGGCATTGAACAGAGGTTGAAGGAGAGGATCCCTGAGGTTAAGGAAGTTCAGGCAGTTTAGCTATAAGAGAAATTATAACTTCTTATAATTATAAAAGAAAAAATGGGATTAGAAGTGGAGATTAACTTTTTAAAAGATAATAAGTTTGAGATAATTGTTCCTAAGAGTGGGATTAAAGCGTATATCGATTCTAAATCTAAAATAGGAGACTATTCTCCCTGCGCCCCAAACTCATCAGAATTATTTCTTGCTTCTATAGGGGGATGTATTTTGTATTACGCTAAAAAATATTTTCAGGATATAGGAATAAGTTTTACTAAACTTTCGGTAAGGGTATGGGGAGATTGGAGTAGAGTACCTTTACAGCTTACTGATATAAAGGTGAGCATCTTCACTGACGCCTATATTAACGAAGAGAGAAAGAACTCTTTTCTTCGGTTTGTTAGCAACTGCCCTGTGCATAATACGATAATAAATACTAAAGAGATAAAAATATTCTTGCACCAAGAAGAATTTCAACAAGAAGAATTTCAAAGAGATAAATTATAGTTGTTAAGATAGAAATGAGGAACCATCGCAGTTTCTAGTATTCCACTTTTTAAATCCCTCCCGACAACTGGAAAAATCCATTCCCTCTTTTAAAGTATATTCTCTTACCTGCTGAATTAAGCTCTTTCGCAGAGATTTTGGTAAATAGAGATAACCACCTATTCTCTCTCCCTTTTCTATATAGAGAGTATGCCATAAATTTCTATACTCAGAAAAGATGTTGTTCATCCTTTTAAGGTTATCAGGTTTTACCTTGTAGGTAGAAGTGATTATCTGTCTTACTCCTCTTATTTTTAATTCCTTTATAATAGATTTGATTTCTCTGGTATTTAAAGGATAAATGATAGGATCGAATCTTACTACTACTGGTAGGTATTTAGAAAGAGTTTCTATCGCTTCCAACCTTTCTTTAGGAGAAGAAGCAAAAGGTTCTAGTCTTTTAGCGAGTTTTTCTTTTAAGGTTGTAAGAGAAATACTGACCACCACATTAAGCTCTTTTAGAATTTGAATATCTCTTAGAATAAGTGACGATTTAGTGAGAATAATTACCCTAAAATTGTAATTTTTAAAAATTCTTAAAGTAAAGTTGGTTAAATTCAATTTTTTCTCCAGAGGTATATAAGGGTCAGAAGAGTTTGCTATAGTTATTATTGCTTTTTCAGGAATTTTTTTTATCTCTTTTTGTAATCGATCGATATAATTTTTCTTTTCCCTAGATTTATAGAAGTCTTTTATATAGGATGAGGCATAACAGTATAAGCATCGGTGTTCACATCCTGTATAAGGAGAGAGACTAAATTTTTTTGGACAGGTGCACAGTTCCCCTCGCCAAGGGTCAAAAGGGGTAATTAACCTCATAATCATTATTTTAGTAAGCAAAATACTAAGGTCAACTCCAAAGTAAGAATTGTCCAAGGAGATTTAGATAATACCAGGAGGGTTTCATTTCCTAAGAGAATCTGTTTTTAATTTTTGTTGACCACCTTTGTTTCAAAGATTATATTAATAATTGTGAGAAACTCAGAGATAACAACTCTCTACTGTAGGAGAAAAGTAACTAAGGATGATCTTAGGTGCGAAGCTTGTGGTACTGTAGATGAAGTGTGTTCTTTCATAGGATTGGCTAAAAGTTTAATCAAGGAAAGGAGATTAAAGAGAATTCTAGAAGGTATTCAAAGAGATCTCTTTAAAATCGGCAGTGAGTTAGCAACTAATAAGGGATATATTAAGAAATTAAAAGAAAGAATAAACAAATCCTCTTTAGATTACCTCCACAATAATATAGAGGAGTTAAAAGAGAAAATAGATCTTACCAAGAGAGGATTTATTATTCCTGGAGAAGATTTCGTCTCTTCTATCGTAGATGTTACTCGTGCAATTACTAGGAGATTAGAAAGACGAGTGGTAACTGTAAAGAGAAAAAAATTACTGGGAAATAGATATATCCTCCCTTATCTAAATAAATTATCAAATCTTTTATACTTTATAGCTCGCTATGTAGAGAAGAAGCCAAGATTTAAATAATCTCTCAAGATGAATTTAGTTATATACCCCATTTATAATGAGGCAAAATATTTAGAAACTTTTTATCAATCTCTGAGAAAGATCTACTTTGGTGATGTACTTTTCATTGACGATGGGTCTACTGATAGAGGAAAGGATTTTCTTATAACTATAAGAGATTTTCATACTTCTCTCTTTAGAACCCCCCAAAAGATTAGGTTACGGTGCCTCTCTTATTAAAGGTCTTAAATTTGCTTTAAAGAAAGGTTATGATAAGATAAGGTAATTATAAACGTTTTGGCACCAAAATATTTGTAGTTAATGGTGCCACAGGATTACGAAAACTTTTCACCAAAGGCGGATCTTCGATGAATTTATTACAAATTCTGGAGTTATGCTAAAAGAGACCTGTAAAATTCCATGGCGTTTCTAAAGAGAAATTTCCTTTGTATCTTAAAGAAATGGAGTTTAGGTATAATCATCGCCATGAGAATTTATTCATCCTTTTAGCCAAAAATCTTTGTAATTTTGTGCCAGGTCTTTTAT
Organism: Candidatus Omnitrophota bacterium; assembly: GCA_003644405.1. Lineage (GTDB taxonomy): Bacteria > Omnitrophota > Gorgyraeia > Duberdicusellales > 4484-171 > B7-G16. The sequence goes on from QNCE01000092.1 coordinate 2,899, forward strand.
AATCACCTTACTTAAAATATTCTCAGTAAGTAAGAGGATTTACAACGTTTCGATACTGTGATAGAATTGGTGAGTCTTTCTAAAAAGAGGAAGGATGGATAAGTATAAATGTAAAGTTTGTGGTTATATCTATGAACCTGCCTTAGGAGACCCCGATTCCGGAATCCTTCCTGGTACTCTTTTTGAAGATATTACTGACTCTTGGGTTTGTCCTGTATGTGGGGCAGAGAAAAGCGAATTCGAGCTAGTTACGGATTGATAAGGTTTGATAATCCTAATAGAGATAGTGAGAGTTTAAGAAAGGAAGCAAAAATATAGAAGTAGGCAAAAGCATAAAAAGACTCTATAACTTATAATATTGTGGTAAAAATGAGATATGGCATATCGATTATAGAGAATAATTCTGCACCAAAAAGATACAAAGGCAAATCCCAGCCCATTTTTAATAGGCTGGACCTTCGGCTGCCCTTTGGGCGGATTTTGCTAATGCAAAATCCGGGTTAAAATTCATAAGATTGGGGAAGTAAAAAATATTTTGGGAGAAGAAATTTTTGTGGTATACTAATTTTGCATGGATAAAAGAAGGGCGCTGCGATTTTCTACTCCTCTTAAGGTAAAGATAAAGAAAGAAGGCCTTTTATTTGTAGGGACAATTTTAGATTTTTCTCGGCAAGGGTTTAGAGCAGTTTTTGATGAGTTTAGTTTTCGCCCTCAAGAGTTAGTGAAGTTAGAAATTCAGAGACCTCAGAAGGATGTGTTTATTCCTGGAGAAGGAAAGATAATTTGGATAAAACAAAAAGAAAAAAAATGGGAAGTAGGAATAGAGCTGAAACTTTTCCCACCTGCAGTTAAGGGAGAAATCTTAGATTACGCCTACCAAGATTGGTTAAAAAAGGCTCGTCCCTAACTTTTCCTTAAAATAAACTCTTGCAATTAAATATGGGATTGCTATAATAATTGCTAACTAAGAAAGGTAAAATTATGCCTCAGTTGAGGAAAGACCCTATTTTAGGAAGATGGGTGATAATTTCTACCGAGCGTGCCAAAAGACCCAAAGATTTTCCTCATATAGATACTTCTCCTCCCGAGAGAGAGTGTCCTTTTTGCCGAGGTAAAGAAGCATTAACGCCCGGAGAGTTATATTCTATAAAAGACGAACAAGGTAACTGGCGAGTAAGAGTTGTTTCCAGTATTAAACCTTTTTTGGAACCTAACAAAAAGTCATGGAAGAAAGGAAAAGGACCTTACGATTTGATGGGAGGAGTAGGCAGTCACGAAGTTGTGATAGATACTCCCGAGCATATTGCTAATATGGCGGACTTAGAGGTAGGAAATATAAGAGAGGTATTCTGGGCTTATTGTGAAAGGATAAGGGCTTTACAGGAAGATATGCGGATAAAGTACGTTTTGATATTTAAAAATTATGGATGGGATGCAGGGGGAGGAAGGGTGAGACACTCTCGCTCACAAATTATTGCTACTCCTGTTAACTTAAAACGTGTAAAAGAAGAATTAGAAGGAGCTAAATTTTATTATGATTATCATGAAAGATGTGTTTTCTGCGATTTGATAAGACAAGAGTTAAAGGAGCAGGAAAGAGTTGTTTTAGAAGAGGATGGTTTTGTAGCTTTGGTTCCTTTTGCCCCTCGTTTTCCTTTTGAAGTGTGGGTTCTTCCCAAAGAACATTCTCCTGATTTCTACAAAACTTCTTGGGAAGACCTTTTTTCTTTAGCCAGTCTACTTAAAAAGGTTCTTCTAAAAATAAAAATACTGTTAGATGATCCATCTTACAATTACATTATTCATACTGCTCCTTTTAGGCGCCCTTATCCAGGATACTGGTCAACGATAGAAGAAGATTATCACTGGCACATAGAGATTACTCCTCGCCTAACCCAGGTAGCAGGGTTTGAGTGGGGAACAGGTTTCTATATATGTCCTACTTTACCGGAAGAAGCAGCAAAATTTTTAAGAGAAGTAGAAGTTAGAGTTTAAAAAGCTATGCCTGAGCTAAGAAAAGATCCTATTGTCGGTAGGTGGGTAGTAGTAAATGTAGAAAATCCTACTTTACCGGAAGAATTTCATCTTCCTCCTTTCCAATGGA